>NZ_JADPKQ010000292.1:0-48336 GCF_023074015.1 Bradyrhizobium sp. 142 | reverse complement strand
GACGACATGACCCCGGATCAAGCCTACTTCAACCTTCCGCCGCTCCGCGTGGCGGCCTAATCTCGGCAGAGGCTCCACTTATCGACGCGGAAAGTCTGTTCAGACAAGCGGGACCAGCTCTTAGCTCTGTTCGATCTGCTCGGCAGGGGTGAGGCGCACCATCTTTACGATCCTCTCACAGCTCCCGCTCCATCGCGGGGTGGCTCCGGTTCTTCACTTTCACCCAATGCTTCTGCCGCCCGCCCCGGTAAGGCCGGTCCTGGTGCTTGGAGACCAGCCCCTCCAGCCCCATGCGGCAAGCGGCGCGGTACAGGTCGGGCCCGATCTCGCCGCGCTCGAAAGGCGCCACCGTGATCCCGTCCGGCCGCCGCGCCAACAGTCGCTGCAAGTTGGCCTTGCGCAGGTGCAGCGGAAGATCGCGCAGGTCGTTGCCGCCCGTGGCGAGGACGTCGAAGGCGTAGAGCTGGACTTCGTGGTCGTGCGTGCAGCGCGTTGAAATCGGAGATGCCGTCGACGCCGAGGATCACCGCCTCGCCGTCGATAGCGAAGTGCTTGGTGCGAGGATGCCCGCAAGGAACGCTTCGACTTCCTTGGCTACACGTTTGGGCCCGAGTACCACCGCAAGACGGGTCGCCGATACCTGAGCGCGAGCCCTTCCAGGAAGAGCGTCCAGAGGCTCAAAGGCAAAATCGATGGGCTTCTGGTCTCCGGCAACAAAGATCCGTGGCCTGAGGTACGCGACCAGCTGAACCGACTTCTGCGCGGCTGGTCGAGTTACTTCAGCTACGGCACCCGGCTGATGGCCTACCGGGCGGTCGACAATCACGTCTATGATCGCGTGCGACACTTCCTGCGAAGACGGTGCAAGGTGCAAGGACGCGGCACACGAAGGTTCCCCGCTGACCATGTCTTCGGGCCCGCCGGCGTGCTGCGGCTCCGCCGCGTGCATCTGGGGCCGCTGCCGCGTGCCATGTGATGAAACCAGTCGGAAAGCCGGATGCCGGAAATCGGCAGCGGGGAGAGGAAACGGGACGTTGCCGCACGGCCCAAGTCACCGCGCCTCTCCTCGACTCTACTGCGAGTGATCGAAAGGCCGCCCTTCTGCTGTTGGCCCATCGCTTCCGTTGACCCGGTGCAGCTACATGCAGTTGATGGGGGCAGAGGGGAAGTGTGCCGCTGAGGGCCAAGCCGACGTTTTGACCCATAGCCGACCTGCCGTTGCGGGCGAGGCCTGCTGGTGACCGATTTCGTAATAGACCACGTTCGGAGTCCCTTGGCGGCCGGTGGCCGTGGTGATCCCGTGGTTTGATAGAAGTTGGTTTGAGGCAAGACCAGGCGGGAGCTTCGTGTGACAAGCGGACGTGTCGAGCGACGGCTCGCGGCTGCCGGCGGCTTCTTTCGCACAACTATACCGATCCCGAAGCAAGGGTTCCGGCTAAGCGCTTACAGCCGCTCGCCGCACCCGCCGGCTCAACACCTGAGCGGCTGCCATTCGGCCTGTTCGCCGAGATGCAGAAGAAGCGGAAAGAGGGACTCCAGGTTGGTTTACCGCGAAAGACAGTGAGTCCGAATTATCGGGCAAGATCTGGCGCGGATTAGCAACTCCGAGTTATCGAGCAAGATCTAGTGATCTCCGCTCTACACACAATGCCAAACCTTATCACTGCGCTGATTTGAACCTCTCGCCGAGGTCCCTATAGCTGCCTTCGAAAGAGCCAAGCCGATTGAAACCGGGAAAGGCGTTGATTGACGATTACGTCTCGCCCGGGTGCCTAGAATCATTCTGTGGCCTTCGAGTGCACTGACCATGGCCATGCCAATGACGGTTGCGGCTTTTTGGCTTGCGGCCGCGCCGGGCTCGGCGTCGGCTTTTGCGTCTGGGCGACATTGGCCGACTGCCGCCGACGCGGCAGTGGTATTTCGGGCATCACCTTTGGCTCTTCGGGGCTCACCTTTGGCTCTTCAGGCATCACATTTGGCTCTGAGGCATTGGCGATGACGTGGGCGAGTTGTTCCTGGCTTGCGTTGAGCCGCTCGGTGAGCGTCTGGCCGTCGCGCGCCATCTGCATCTGGGTCGCCTTGATCTGGTCGATGGTACTATTGTTGCGTGCCATTTCTTCCCGGCTCGCCTTGATTTGGCTCACGAGATTTTCATTGTCGCGGACCAATTGTTCTTGCCTCACCTCGAGCTGTTCGACCGTTTGCCTCAAGGCAGCGAAATCGTGTGCCATCGGTTGGAGCTGCCGCGCAAACTCGGAAGACAGGGCAACAGCAGTCGGGGCAACGTCTTTCGGCGCGGCGGCGTCCGGCGCGGCCTGTGTCAGGGGTGCCGGGTCTGAGGGGACCATCACCGCCGTATCAACGGAGGATGACCATCGCCAGGCAGCGACACCAATGGATGCTGCCAACAGAGAACCGACGAAAGCCACGTAGCGCCAACCCGCCGAGCGATGAATCGCTGCCGGCGGGGCGCGAGACGTCTTCCTCCTGGGCGGGGCCAAAGGACCGACTTCCTCTTCGTGCGCCAAGTTGACCAGGTTAGAAAACTGCTCCTCCAAGCTTTTCGTGATCTGCTCTTCCGCGAGCTTGTCGTCCAGCGTGGAATCCATTTGGTGCTCCAAAAAATGCAATGGCACCCGCCTGAGAGCGATCCGCGCATCTGCGCTACGGCGAGCTAACATTCAACGGGATGCGGATGGTTTTTGAGCCTGCGAAGCTTTCCTAGGGATGAGCATGGAGCTGCACGTCACGTCGTTTTTTTGCCAGCTCACCCCAGAACTATACGGGAGCTTTTAACGCAGACGAGGAGGCGAAACTATGTTGACGGCCGGACAACCAGGGAAGGAACCTTGACCCTTCGCAAGTGCTGTCCGCCATTCGGCGCGGGGTGACGTGTGATCGCGGAGCCTGGTCGGGGTTGCGCAGCCGGCCGCATGCTGCGGTGAGATTGGCGGCATAGGCCGCAGGCGTCAGATAGCCCAGCGAGGAAAGCGGGCCGAGATCGCCCCAGGGTTAAAAGACTGCCGCGCAGGGGATGCACCACACGAAAGGAGCAGTGCAGCGCAAGCCCCACTTCGCAGCCGTCATGGCTTCGGCCACAGAGCGGTTGCGTCGGCTCGATGATCCAGCACAATCGCGCGGTATACCAATCGCGAGCGAACGAGCGAATTAAGCTCGGTTAACTTCCGAGAAGAGCTGTTATCGGCAGTATTCGATCTGCAGCGAATTGCGCCGAACTATCGGAGGGGCGATGATCAGACTGATAAGGTCATACGAAACGGAGTCAGTTGGCCAACTGATTAGGTAATACGCAAAACGGAGTGAGTTAGCTGACTGATAAGGTTTCATACGAAAGCTATCCAGTTCGCGACTGATAAGGAAATTACAGAAAGCTTATCAGTTTCGCGACTGTTTAGCTTTCTAATATAAGCTTCCGTTGCCAACGTACTGACCCACAAGGCGAGCATAAACATCCGTGGATCTCGCACGCCAAGGCGGCGAGCTTCGGGGCGAGATCAAATTCCCCTTGGCCCTATCGTTTCAAATAACCTTCAGGTCAGCAACACGCCGCCAATATGTGAGCGGAATATAGACACAAACGTTATTGCATCAGGATGCGGATAATTCGAGCGTCATCGAACGTGAAGGAACTTCGAATAAATCACGTCTCTGCGGTCGCTGCGACGCGCAATCAGCTTGTCGTCCGGTTGACCGAAAGTATGTCACCCAATTTTGTAATAACCATATCCTACGTCTTTCAATCTGGCGCACCCGCCCAAGAAATCATTGGTTCAGTCTCCGCACAGTTTCACACCCGGCCATTCAACCAAGTTTCTACCATGGGCGACCTTCTCACATACACAAAGACAAAGTTTGGTATGCGTTCGAAACTTTGCCGACCCCTCCCGTGACCGCCGGGAAGGTAGGCAAAACTATGAAGTGGATGTTCGTGGTCTTGGTTGGCGGCGTTGCGCCCGCCAACTCCGATCTGGTGTTTGAGAAGTTCGCGATTGTCTCGCCGCGGAGCAGCGGATGCGGCAGCACTATGCTGTCGCCTTCGAGGCATGGAACCGCAACGCGGCGACGGTAAGTCGTCCAGCAAACATGCCTGACAGACGCAGATGACCGCTTTTGGCACGGCGAAGTCCGAGCGGCCTCCAAAATTGTCCGCTGATCGGGGCGGACCGGACGTGACCGGCCGAGTTCGCAAACGGCGCTTTCGACCGACCCGAAGCAGACGAAAGCTTGGGAAATGTTCACGACACCTACAACGGGACTAGCCACGGACGCAGAGCGTAACGACCTTCGTGGCGCGCCCTCAGCCAGTGTTTCTGACCGCCTCTGCCAGCATGGAGTAGTGCTGCTGCTTGCTGTATTCCTTGGGCTGCTGCCTCTCCGCTGTGTTCCGCGACACCTTCCGTGCGACTGGACGGGCGCAGGCTGCCGACGACGTCGGCCTCAGCTTCGGGCGCGGCCTTATCTTGGGCGTTGCTGTGGGCGGCTTGTGGCCGCGCTTCAAGCCCAGACGGGTCAGCATGCCGCAGACCGCGTTACGACTGCACCCGAGACGACGCGCAATCTGCGCCGCGCTCTGTCCTGCGGACCAGAGCCGGTTGAGGAGCGCTATGTCTTTCGCATCCCAGCCCATGAGAGATATTATAGCGCCGACTGCCGAACACGCCAGTCTCGTCTTCGTCCGGCTCGCGCACGACCGGCGGTTCGTCAGCGTCATCTTCCTCTTCGTCGTCTTCGTCCTCCTCGTCTTCATCGGGATCTCTTGGCGGCATCGCGGCGCCCATAAGCACGAACGGTGTCGAGTAGATCACTGTAGTGGAAAATACATGGAGGTGTGTTGCTTCATGTTGCTGCTACTCCTCGAAAACTACACGCAGTCGCATATTCCTGACGGACCAACGCGCATGTCCAGGGCGTGATTCGCTGCAAACGCGACGGGGACATCAAGTCGACGACATGAGCATGGGGTGCATCCGCCAGGCGAATGGCAGCGTTTTCGGCTAGTTTATGCCCGAGGACTCATTCGGCTCTATGTTCACCAGAACCTCGCCAGTGGTGATTTCGGGATCTCCAAGATGGAGATCATGCAGACTTGCTTGAACAAACTCCAGTATCTTAACGTTCGCTGCGTTTGCGCTTTCGCGGTCCTCGAATATCATCACGGCGAGACCAACGCCGTCGCCCCCATCCAGCAGGTAGTAAGATTTGAATCCCTGCGATTGCCTTAGTATCTGACCGATGCCGCTCTTGGCGCGGCGAGCAGCGTCCGGAACCGAACGAACCATGTGTACTTGCGAATGACTATGTACATGACGTCACCACGCGCTACAGTTCCCGCCCCACGCATCAAAGCATAGCGCGCCCAGTTGGACTAGGGCCCTACTTCCAGGATGTCACAAACGCCGGTCGGCGGGGGCGCGAGACGCGCCTTCCTCCAGTGAGCCAACCTCGCCCCGCAAGCGGGGCGAGGTGCTGAGGCTCAGGAATCCTCGAACTTGAACGATACGTTGAGCTTGGCGCGATAGGCCTCTACTTTTCCCTTCGCATCCAATTGCATATCGAGGTTGACGACCTCTGCAATGCGAAGATCTCGGAGAGATTTTGCAGCTTGCTCGACCGCATTAGCGGCCACCTTCTCCCATGAGTCGGTGCTGGTACCGATCAGTTCAATGACCTTTGTAGACGCTATCAGGCCTGTCGTCCTCCTGTTCGGCATGAAGCAGAAGCAGGTGCTCCCGACAATACTTGCACAGTTCATAGCCCCATCCTGGGTCCTTTAAGCCGAGCGCCAGGGCCGGAATAGGTCGGGCAATGCCAAGCATCGGCTGTCTACAATTGCAGCTACGGGGCAAAAAGGTTATCAAATCAAGGTCGCGGACGTGGCGGAACTGGTAGACGCAAGGACTTAGAATCGCGCGGCGCCAATGAAATCGCTCCTCTTCCGATCTAACGCGGGCAGCCAATCTGCGTGACGCGGATGGGAGACACGGCCGACGCCGGGATCGGGATCGATCGCGTTCATTCCGGTCGGTAGGACCACGCCGCACCTGATCGGCAACCAGAATTCAGGACCGCTCCGTTGATAGTCGAGCTTAGCTCGGCTGGCCACGCCGCTCCATCTGTGGCAAGCTTGACTTTATTCAACGAGCTCAACAGGTATCTCGCCACCCGACATCGGGTGCCGTAGAGGCCCGCAGTTGAACCCAGTCTTTCGGTTCGGCGCGCATGGACAGCGACTTCCAGGTGTTATGGGAGGACGACGACCGCATCTTTTGCCGGGCATCGCGCCAAGGCTCCGATGGTGGCCGCAAAACTGTGCTGGCCGTGCTTCCCGCCGAGCACGCCCCATCAACGAGCCGGGATCGCCTGGCTCACGAATATGCACTAAAGGACGAACTCGACAGTGCGTGGGCCTTGCGGCCGCTCGAACTTGTCAGTGAGGGCGGCCGGCCCGTGCTGCTGCTCGAGGATCCCGGCGGCGAGCCGCTGGAGCGCCAGCTCCAAGCGCCCATGCAAGTGGGAACATTCTTGCATCTCGCCGTCCACATCACGGCGGCTCTTGGCAAGGTCCATCAGCGTGGGCTCGTGCACAAAGACATCAAGCCGCACAACGTCATCGTGAATCGCGCGACCGGCGAAGTCAGACTCACGGGGTTCGGCATCGCCTCGCGACTCCCGCGCGAGCGCCAATCACCCGAACCGCCTGAAACCATCGCCGGCACCCTCGCCTATATGGCACCCGAGCAGACCGGACGAATGAACCGCTCGATCGACGCGCGCAGTGATCTATACGCGCTGGGCGTCACCTTCTATCAGATGCTCGCCGGCGCGCTCCCATTTACCGCAGCCGATCCGATGGAATGGGTGCACTGCCATATCGCCAGGAGGCCTGTGCCGCCCACCGAGCGTCGGAAGCAAGTGCCCAATTTCCTTTCGGCCATCATCATGAAGCTGCTCGCCAAGACCGCCGAGGAGCGCTATCAGACCGCGGCCGGTCTGGAGAGCGATCTCCGGCGCTGCCTCGCCGCCTGGGAGGCTCGGCAGGGGATCGACGACTTCCCCCTGGGCGAGCGCGACATCCCGGACCGGCTGCTCATCCCCGAGACGCTCTATGGGCGCGCGCGAGACATCGAAGTCTTGCTCGCGGCCTTCGACCGCATGGTCCAGAGCGGCACGCCTGAGCTGGTGTTGGTCTCGGGATACGCCGGCATCGGCAAGTCAGCTGTCGTCAACGAGCTGCACAAGGTGCTGGTGCCCTCGCGCGGCCTGTTCGCCGACGGCAAATTCGACCAATACATGCGCGACATTCCCTATGCCACACTGGCGCAGGCGTTCCGCAGCTTGCTCCGGGGCCTTCTGGCGAAAAGCGAGGTCGAGCTGGCGCCCTGGCGCGATGCCCTGCACAAGGCGTTAGGCCCGAACGGCGGGCTATTGGTGGACCTCGTCCCCGAGCTGAGGCTCATCATCGGCGAGCCGCCGCGGGTACCCGACCTGGCTCTGCAGGATGCGCAAAGGCGCTTCCACCAAGTGGTGCGGCAGTTCATCGGCGTGTTCGCGCGACCGGAGCATCCGCTGGCGCTATTCCTCGACGACCTGCAATGGCTCGACTCGGCGACGCTGGACCTGCTCGAGGATCTGCTGACTCAGGCGGATCTGAGCCATCTGCTGATGATCGGCGCTTACCGCGATAACGAGGTCGACGCCGCGCATCCTCTGCGGCGCAAGATCGCCGCCATCAAGAACCGCAGCGGCATCGTTGAGGAGCTCGCGCTGGCGCCGCTTGCCACCGAGGATGTCGGGCAGCTGATCGCCGACTCGCTGCGTTGCGAGCCGAGTTATACCGCGTCCCTGGTTCAGTTAGTGCAGGAGAAAGCGGGCGGCAATCCGTTCTTCGCCATCCAGTTTCTTTACGAGCTCGTCGAGGAGCGTTTGCTTGCGTTCGACCATACGTCGTCGTGCTGGACGTGGGATCTCGATCTCATTCGCGCCAAGGGCTATACCGACAATGTGGTGGACCTCATGGTCGGCAAACTCGCGCGCCTTCCGGCCAATACGCAGGCTGCGTTGCAGCAGCTCGCCTGTCTCGGTAACACCGCCACGATCACGCTGTTGGCCCTTGTTCTGGGAAGATCGGCGGCTGAAGTCGACGCAGCGCTGTGGGAAGCCGCGCACGAGGAGCTGGTCGAGCGACGGCAAGGCTACTACAGATTCACCCACGACCGGGTGCAGGAAGCCGCCTATTCAAGCAAACCGGAAGCCGAGCGTGCGGAAGCCCATCTCGCCATCGGCCGGCTGCTCGCGGCGAATACTCCCACAGAACAGCACGGGGACGTGATCTTCGACATTGTCAATCAGCTCAACCGCGGCGTTGCGTTGATCACCTCACGAGACGAACAAGCGAAGCTGACCGACCTCAACCTGCTCGCAGCCAAGCGCGCCAAAGCGTCCACCGCCTATGACTCGGCACTGACTTATCTCAATGCCGGCGCGGCCCTGTTGCCGGAGGATTGCTGGGAGAGCAGGCATGAACTTGCCTTCTCGCTGGAGATCGACCGGGCAGAATGCGAGTTTCTGACCGGCGCGCTGGCGGAAGCGGAGCGACGCCTGATGGCTCTCTCAGCCCGTGCGGCCGGCCCTGTCGAGTTAGCCACGGTCTCATGCCTGCGCATCGACCTGTACACGAGGCTCGATCGGAGTAGCGATGCAATTGCTGTTGCTCTCGATTACCTCCGCCGCCTGACCATCGACTGGCCACCCCATCCCACGGAGGAGGAGGCGCGAGGTGAATACGACCGCGTCCGGTCCCAACTTGGCGGGCGCCGTATCGAAGCTCTGATCGATCTGCCCTTAATGAGTGATCCGGTGTCTCTCGCGACTCTGGGCGTGCTGACCAGGCTGCTGCCGCCTGCACTATTCACGGATCTGAACCTCTTTTCCTTGACCGTTTGTCGAGCGGTTAATCTCAGCCTTGAGCACGGAAACTGCGATGCCTCCTGCGTTGCCTATATGAGGCTTGGAATGATTGCCGGTCCTCGCTTCGGCGACTACGAGGCGGGATTTCGATTTGGTCTGCTCGGATATGAATTGGTCGAACGGCGCGGATTGACGCGATTTCATGCGCAGACCTACATGCTCTTCGGAGCGCACCTCGTGCCATGGACGAGACATGTCCGGAATGCGCGTGATTCGCTGCTTCGGGCTTTCGACGTCGCAAACAAAACCGGCGACCTCACGTTCGCCGCGTACGCCCGCGTCAATCTGAATTCGAATCTGCTCGCGGCTGGTGACCCGCTCGCCGAGGTGCAACGCGAAGTCGAGAGTGGCCTCGCGTTTGCGAAAACGGCACAGTTCGGGCTGGTCGTTGACGTTGTCGTCAGCCAACTGCAGCTCATCCGGACCCTGCGGGGGCTGACGTCGAAATTCGGCTCCTTCGACGATGAGCAGTTTGAAGAGCTTCAGACGGAGCGCCGGTTTGCCGAGAATGCCAACCTCATGCGAGCGGACTGCTGGTATTGGATCCGAAAGCAGCAGGCGCGCTTTTTTGCAGGCGACTACGCGGCCGCGATTGAGGCGTCACAAAGGGCGCAGCGGCTGCTGTGGACGTCTATATCGCAGCTCGAAACTGCCGAATACGAATTCTATGGTGCATTGTCCCTCGCGATGGCCTGCGCCTCCGCCGCGCCTGCCCAGCACCGGGAGTACCTCGCGGCACTGGCGGCGCACCGGCGACAGATCCAAATCTGGGCAAAGAATTGTCCGGAGAATTTCGAGAATCGCGCTGCGCTTGTCGAGGCGGAGGTCGCCCGCTTGGAGGGCCGCGAGCTCGATGCCGAGCGCCTCTATGAACACGCTATCCGCTCGGCCCGCGCCAATGGCTTTGTTCAAAACGACGCGCTTGCCAACGAACTCGCCGCACGCTTCTACGCGGCGCGCGGGTTTGAGAGAATCGCTCGTGCGTACTTGGCCGACGCTCGGCGTGCTTATTTGCGGTGGGGGGCTGATGGCAAGGTGCGGCAACTCGACCGCGTCTATGCCCACCTGGCAGAGGAAACAGCGGCGCCCGGCCCGACTAGCACGATCGGGACTCCCCTGGAGCAGCTCGACCTCGCCACAGTCATCAAGTTGTCGCAAGCGGTCTCGGGCGCAATCCTCCGGGAGAAGCTGCTCATCACCGTCATGCGCACCGCTATCGAGCACGCGGGCGCCGAGCGCGGCCTGTTGGTTCTGTCGCACGGGGCCGAGTTGCGAATTGCCGCCGAAGCGACCACCGAAGGCGACACGATCGTCGTGCAGCTGCGCGACGAGCCCGCGACTGCAGCGCTCCTGCCGGAGGCGATCCTCCACTACATCTTGCGTACGCGTGAGAGCATCATTCTCGATGATGCCGCAGCTCAGAGACCGTTTTCAGCGGATCCCTACATCATTCAGCGCCAAGCGCGCTCTGTTCTCGGCCTGCCGGTGATCGCTCATGCCAATTTCATGGGCGTGCTGTACCTGGAAAATAATCTGGCTGCGCATGTCTTCGCGCCGGGTCGGATCGCGGTGCTAAAGCTGCTCGCCTCGCAGGCGGCAATCGCGCTGGAGAATGCTCACTTGTACCAGGATCTCGCAGAACGCGAGGCTAGGATTCGGCGCCTGGTCGAGGCCAACATCATTGGGATTATAATCTGGGAGCTTGAGGGTCGGATTCTGGAGGCCAACGATGCGTTTCTCAGCATCGTGGGATACGACCGTGAGGATCTCGGTTCGGGCCGCCTGCGCTGGACTGACCTGACGCCGGCTGAATGGCTCGATCGCCACGAGCGGTGGTGGATCCCGGAACTAAAGAAGATGGGCCGCGTGCAGCCGTTCGAGAAAGAGTATTTCCGCAAGGATGGAAGCCGCGTGCCTGTGTTGATCGGTATGGCTGCGTTCGACGAGCAACGAGACCAGGGCGTCTCCTTCGTCGTCGACCTGACGGAGCGGAAACGGTCGGAAGAGGCACTGCGAGAGAGCGAGGAGCGTTTCCGGACTCTCGTACAATTCTCTTTCGACGTGTACTGGGAATCCGATGCGCGGCATCGCTTCATTCGCCAGGAGTTCGCCGAAGGTATGGTCGACGCACCCGCGTCGGGCTCTGAACTTGGTAAAACTCGCTGGGAAGTGCCCTATTTAGAGCCCGACGAGGAGGCTTGGCGCAATCATCGGGAGACGCTCGATGCCCACCTGCCGTTCCGTGATTTCGAGCTCGCGCGCCCTACGCCCGACGGCGGCAAGCGCTACGTGTCTGTCTCCGGGCTGCCGGTGTTCGACAAATCCGGGCACTTCATCGGTTATCGCGGCGTTGGACGGCACATCACCGAACAGAAGCGGGCCGCAGAGGCCCTGCGCGAGATGCAGAAAGATCTTGCGCATGCCAACCGCCTCGCCACTATGGGCGAACTCACGGCCTCGATCGCCCATGAAGTGAGCCAGCCGATTGCCGCGGCATCCATGAATGCTGGTGCGGCCGCGCGATTCCTAGAGAGAGATCCGCCGGATCTCGATAGGGTCCGGGAATCGCTGGGCTGGCTCATGAACGATACCGCTCGGGCCAGCGACATCATCCAACGAATTCGCGATCTCATCAAAAAAGCACCGCCCCGGAAGGATCGCTTGGATATCAACGAGGCGATCAGGGAGGTCATTGAGCTTACCCGCGGCGAAGCGATGAAGAACGGCATCTCGGTGCAGGCGGAACTTGCAGACAGCGTGCCGCTTGTGGAGGGCGACCGCGTCCAATTGCAACAAGTGGTTCTCAACCTGATTATCAACGCGGTTCAGGCAATCGGCACGGTCGCGGATGGAGCTAAGAAAGTGCTGATCACCACCGCGCAGGCTGCACCTGACAGTGTTCTCGTCGAGGTGAAGGACTCGGGGCCGGGGATGGGCTCGGAAAGCTTCGAGCGCGCCTTCGCCCCCTTCTACACGACGAAGCCCGGTGGTTTGGGGGTGGGACTGTCGATCTGTCGTTCGATCATCGAAGCGCATGCTGGGCGCCTGTGGGTGACCGCCAACTTGCCCCGCGGCGCGAGTTTCCACTTCACGGTGCCAGCCCATCCGGGCAGCGCGTCGTGACGATCCCGCATGGTTGCTTTTGAGACCCCGCTCCGGGCGTTCCCGCCAGTTCCGATATGTCAATCTGGGGTGGGCCCCGGGGCCGGACAGGGGCGAATTTAAGATTTGACCGCTATGCCGCCGAAGCGTCACGCGCCTTTTCCTCCTCGAGACCGGCCATGAGGTTGGCGCGCGTTCTCGCCAAGTACTTGGCCTAGCGCTGCTGTTGCAACCACTTCTCACGGTTCAAGCGCTGCCGGCGCGGACCCAGCCTGGTGAGCCCGCAATGAGCATTGCGACGCAGAGACTCTCGCCGTATGCGCTTGCAGGAAGCCCTTGGCGAGCGCGTGGTATATGCCCTCGGGACATAGGATGCGCGAAATTGCCTGGGCGATCAACGCTGAAGCGATCAACGGCACCACCATGGATTGATTATTGGTCATCTCGGTTACGATGACAAAGACCGTGATAGGAGCCTGCACGACGCCCGAAAAGTAAGTGACCATTCCGAGCAGGATGAACGAACCGATCGGGGCGCCCGAAAACAGATGCGCGATGTTCGGTGAAACCGGACGGCGCCAGCTCTCGCCTGGATGCCTCCCGCGGTCGGTCTACCCAAGGATGGGCCAGCAGGCCTCAGAGAATTGTTAGGCAGCAAGTTCGTTGTTGGCGTGGTCACGATACTTTAGGTATTCCTGCAGGCTAGCACAAAGAGCCTTAATGCCTCCCTTGCTTGCGCTCGCAAGAAACTACTCGAGATCACGTCCTCCGTCGCGATCGATCGCGTCGATCAGCAAGGTTGCAATCTGATCGACGGGAGGAATATCTGGATCGGTGGCGGGCGCCTATCTTTAGCCGCTGCCTTACGTGCTTTGACCTGCTCTCAGTAAAAACGTGCCCGTCATATACGTCAGCGAGTATCTCCGAAACGACAATACTGGTGGTATTCGTAGCGGCTAACTCGTAAGCCGCTCCCGGTTTCAGCTTCGCCAATCTGTGAGGTCATGAGAGCGCGCGAGCTTCGCTGGATTCAACGATGATGGGGACAATGGCGGGAAGTAACTCGTTGACGCGCGTCAAAATCGGCAATGCGGTCGCCCAAGCTTTGGCTTTATTTTCACCGGGAGTCCCGGAGGACACCCGGCGATCTCAAAGTCCAGAATCAGTAAGTCTTAGATGGTCTGTCCGCCGGATACTTCGATGCGTTGAGCCGTCATCCACCGGTTGTCCGGACCGAGCAGGCTCGCGATCATCGGCCCGATATCGTCGGGAACGCCCACGCGGCCGAGCGCGGTCATCCCGGCAAATTGCTTGTTGAGGTCAGGGATGTCACGAACCGCTCCGCCGAGGAAATCGGTCGCAATCGCTCCGGGCGCGACCGTGTTCACGGTGATCCCGCGGCTGCCCAACTCCTTTGCCAAGCAGATCGTTAGAACTTCCACCGCGCCCTTGGCGGCCGAGTAGGCCGAGAAGCCGGGGAAAGACACGCGGGTTAGACCCGAGGAGAGATTCACTATTCGGCCTCCGTCGTGAAGCAGCGGAAGAAGAGCCTGGGTCAGGAAGAAAACGCCCTTGACGTGCACGTCGAAGAGAGAATCGAATTGAGCTTCCGTCGTCTCGGAAAAGGGGGCCATCTCGCCATGGCCGGCGTTGTTAACGAGATGGTCGAACATCTCTCGGCCCCAGTTCTTTTTCAACGTCGCTTGCACTTCATTGGCGAAAGTCTTGAAGGAGGACACTTTGCTGACATCCAACGGCAGCGCGACCGTCTTCCGTCCCAGCGCCTTCATCTCTTGGATCGTCGTCTCGGCCTCGGCTGCGCCGCTACGATAGGTCAGAATGACGTCGCCACCGTGGCGGCCGATGCTGAGAGCGGTGTTACGACCAAGGCCGCGGGTACCGCCGGTGACGATAGAGATGGTGGTCATCGTAGTCTCCTTGTTGATGATCGATACGATGGGACCAGTAATCAGATCGGTCGGTGTTGAGGTTGCCAGATACTCGGAAATCTTTGCCTGTTTCTCGGAGTTACCAACGTCCATACGGCTGGATGGCGATTAAATGCCGGCGATTCCGAGCATAATGATCCAAGGCGATTTGGAATGTCTTGCCTGAAAGAAGATCAGACTTGCCCAATGCTCCAGGGCGGCTTGTGCCCCGAAGTCAGTCCCGCTAGTCAGACGAACCTGTTGGCCTTGAACGCCACTATCGAGGCCGCGCGTGCTGGCGAGGCGGGGAGGGGATTTGCGATCGTCGCGTCGGAAGTGAAAGGACTTGCGACCCAGACCGCTCAGGCCACGCAACGGATTGCCGATCAAATCTCGACCATGCAGAGCGCGGCTTCGGATACGGCTGGCGCGCTTCATGAATTGCGCGACGTGATCAACGAAGTGAACGAGGTCGCGATCTCGATTAGTGCTGCGGTGGAAGAGCAGACCGCGGCAACCAGCGAGATCGGGCGCAATATCATGGAAGCAGCAGGCCGGACCGAGGCCGTCACGAGAAGTATCGTCGTTGTGGCGGAGGGAGCCAGAGAAACCGGGGCAGCGGCACGCTCGGTCTTCGACATTTCGCGCGATCTAACGCACCAGTCGTCTGCGCTGTCCGGGAAGGTAAACAGCTTCGTCAGCGGCTTGCGAAATGCGTCCTGAAGCTGAAAACCCAGATCCGATGGTCTCCGAGGCTCGCGCCCCGACGGTTGGATTCTTGATCGAGAATGCCTAGGCGATTTCCATTTGCTGCCGCGTGAGCCGCATAGAATAGCTGTAGCGATCCGCCGGATGTATGCTGAGCGAGACTTCTGCCATCTCGTTCGAGCTGAAAAGATACTGGCGTCGAATCGAAAGAGCGTAGGCGCCCGGCAATGCCTTCAAGGGCGAAGCAAGATCCGCCGATACGCCGACCGCGCTGATGTCCTGACGGATCTCGACAAAGCGACGTCCTGATATCTTCTCTACCAGTGTCCCGAAGATGTCGCGATGGCTGTCCATTCGCGTCCGGACTTCGCGGGCGAAAGTACCGTCGACATAGACATCGGTCCAACAGACAGGCGTCTTCGTTGCATCTCCCGGAATCATGCGCAAGCTTGAAATCCGCAACCAGCGACGCCCGGGCTGGCAGCCCAGAGCGCGAGCGAGCTGTTCATCGGTCACGACCTCGGCGACCCGCTGAACGTGGCGTTCGGTCTCGACGCCGAATTGCTGCACCGCTTCGATAGAACCGAGCGATTGCGAAAAGCCGCCGCCGCTCTGCAAGGGCGCAACCGCTTCGACCCTAGTGCCCGCGTTTCTTTTTCGGCTCACGATCCCCGATGCCTGTAACTCCCGCATCGCCGCCCGGATTGTTGATCGGCTGACGGTGAACTGCTCGGCGAGCTCGAACTCGTTGGGGAGCAACGAACCGACGGGATGGCGCCCGTCGGCGATCGCCTGCATTAGAGCTCGAGCCACGTAGGCGTAACGCGTTACCACCGGACTCCTCCTGAAACGTCCTCATGGAAGGCTGGCTGGCCGACGTCAAGCGAAGCCCTATTGACCGTTATATGTTCGTACATATAAATATGTACGAACATATATGTTAGGGGAGCGCGATGCGATGGGAAGCACGGTGTTTGACTCGGACCTGTTTCGCGACATGTTCGGGATACCCGAAATGCGTGCGATTTTCGCCGATGACGGGTTAGTAGGTCGCTATATCGAGGCCGAGGTCGCACTGGCCCGTGCTCAGGCGCGCATTGGTGTGGTGCCCGAAGCTGCAGCCGAGGCGATTGCAGCCGCAGCGCGTTCCATCAAGATCGACTTCGAAAAGTTGCGCCGCGAGACCGAGATCGTCGGCTATCCGATCCTCCCGCTCGTGCATCAGCTGGCGGAAGCTGCGGGCGAGGCCGGTCGCTTCGTGCATTGGGGCGCGACGACCCAAGACATCATGGATACCGCCAACGTCCTACAGATCCGCGCGGCGTTGCAGATCGTGGCGCGCGACCTGCGAGAGGTCCGCGACATCCTGGCTGTGATGGCGCGCAAGTATCGCAACACACCGATGGCCGGACGTACCCATTTGCAGCAGGCACTCCCGGTAACGTTCGGTTACAAGGCCGCGTTCTGGCTATCCTCGATCGACCGTCATATCGAGCGCGTCGATCAGGCGCTTCCGCGCATCCTTGTCGGCGAATTCTCAGGCGCCGCGGGCACGCTCGCTTCCGTCGGCGAGGGCGGCTTCGAAATGTAAAAGCTGTTTTGCGAAGAACTCGGACTGCATCAGCCGTCGATCACCTGGCATGTCGCTCGCGACGGCATCGCCGAGGCGGTGACGTTGCTCGGTCTGGTCACAGGCACCTTGGGCAAGATCGCGACCGACGTGATGTTGATGTCGGCGTCGGAATTCGGCGAGGTCTCAGAACCGTTTGTGCATGGACGTGGTGCATCGTCGACAATGCCGCAGAAGCGCAATCCGATCTCCAGCGAGCTGATGCTCGCCGCGGCAAAGTCCGTGCGCCAGCACGTCGCCGCGATGCTCGACGGCATGATCCACGATTTCGAACGCGCCACCGGTCCATGGCATCTGGAATGGGTGTCACTGCCGGAAAGCTTCCTGCTGACCGCCGCGTCACTGGCCAACGCCAAATTCATGCTGGCCGGGCTCGTCGTGCACGAGCATCGGATGCTGCAAAACCTCGATCTCACCCGCGGTCTGATCGTGGCGGAGGCGGTGATGATGGCGGCGGCGCCGAAGCTCGGCCGGCAGAGGGCCCACGATGTCGTGTACGACGCCTGCCGCAAGGCGATCGAAGGCGGCGGTCAGCTTGCCGACATTCTCGCCGGCGTGCCCGAGATCACCGAAGCCCTTGGAGGCGAGGACGTGATCCGGCGTCACTGCGATCCCGCCAACTATCTCGGCCTCTGCGGTCCGATGGTCGATCGCGTTCTCCAGATTTCAGCCGCCGGAGCCCGGTGACCCGCGCAGGTGCACGGCACGCGATCTCCCCAAATGCGCCGGAGAGCGCAGTCAACAACGATTGACGATCCTCGGAGGATATAATGGCCACGATAGCGACAACACCGCGCGACGACGTTGCGCTCCAACAGCCCGCCAAGCCGGCGCGGAAAGCCCTATGGAAGAACCTCGGCCTGCAAGTTGCGGTCAGCATGGTTCTCGGAATCGTCGTGGGCCTCGTTTGGCCCGAGTTCGGCGCGTCGCTGAAGATCCTCGGCGATATCTTCCTGCGGCTGATCAAGACAGCGGTCGCACCGCTGGTATTCCTAACGGTCGCCGTCGGTATCGTTGCGGCCGGCGACATCAAGCGGGTCGGCAAGGTCGGGCTCATCGCCATGGTCTATTTCGAGGTCGTCTCGACGATTGCGCTGGCGCTTGGCCTGCTGTTCGGCAACCTCGTCGGTGTCGGCAAGAATCTCGATCATATTGCAGCTCCGGCTGCCGCCACCAAGGGCGCGGAAGCCGCGACCAAGGCAGCGGCCGCCTCGCACACCACGTTCGACCAGTTTCTGATCAACGTCTTTCCGGACAATTTCATTGGCGCTTTCGCGCGCGGCGAATTGCTTCAGGTGCTCGTCATCGCCCTGATCTTCGGCTTCGGTCTGATGGCGCTTTCGCCGGAGAAGCGCGCGCCGGTCGAGAGCGGATTGAACACGATGTCTACCGCGCTCTTCGAGTTCATTCACATCATCATGGCGTTGGCACCGATCGGAACGTTTGGCGCCGTCGCCTATGCGGTCGGCTCGAACGGGACGGCCGTGCTGATTTCGCTCGCTTACTTCGTGCTGACGTTCTACGCGCTGGTGATCCTGTTCATCGTGGTCGTGCTCGGCGCCGTCTGCGCCCTGTTCCGCATCAATATCTTCCATCTGCTGCGCTGTATCCGGGAAGAGATCATCATCATGCTCGGTACCGCTTCCTCCGAAAGCGTGCTGCCGCGCCTTTTGGAAAAGCTGCCCGCCTATGGCGCTTCGAAGCAGACCGTCGGGCTGGTGCTGCCGACCGGATATGCCTTCAACCTCGACGGCACTTCGCTTTTTATGTCGATGGGCGTGATCTTTCTCGCCAACGCCTATAGCGTGCCGCTCTCGTGGGAACAGGAGATCGGCATTCTTGCAATCATGCTGCTGACGTCGAAGGGCGCAGCCACAGTCTCTGGCGGCTCCTTCGTCGTCTTCGCCGCGACGGTGACGGCATCCGGAATTCTCCCCGTGGACGGTCTCGCGCTGATCTTCGGCGTCTATCGCTTTCTCTCCATCGCGCTGTCGACCTGCAACGTCATCGGCAACACGCTGGCGACCGTGGTGGTCGCCAAATTGGCCGGTGAATTCGATGAGACCGCTTGGAAGGGCGCTGGCAAACGAGAAGCGGTCCGGCGCCCTGATCCGAAGCAATGGTGGCAATGAACTCATTGGAGGCGACTGAGGTGAACCAGTCAAGGCTCGAGCAGGACGCATTCGGCGCGGTCGAGGTCCCGTCCAACCGCTATTGGGGCGCCCAGACGCAGCGGGCGCTCGCGGTATTCGACGTCGGAGAAGAGCGCTTTCCGGCCTGCCTTTTCCACGCCTTCGCACTTCAAAAGATCGCGGCCGCCCGCGCGAATAGTCGGCTTGGGGCCCTCGATGAAGAATTGGCAAAGACGATCGAACTGGCTGCGTTGGAGATCCGGGAGGGGAGGTTCGATGATCATTTTCCTCTGACGGTCTGGCAAACGGGTTCCGGGACACAGACCAATATGAACGTCAATGAGGTCATCGCCAATCGAGCCAATGAGATGCTCGGGCAACCGCTTGGGGGGAAGAAATCGGTTCATCCCAACGATCACGTCAATTGCTCGCAATCGTCCAACGACAGCTTCCCCACTGTCATGCATATCGCCGTCGCCTTGGAGATACGCGATCGCCTGCTCCCGGCCGTCCGGGCATTGCGCGATGAACTTGCGTCGAAGGATGCCGTGCCGATGACGATGGGCCAGGCCTTCGAGGCGTTCTGGCGACAAGTGGACAACTGCCTGGCGCGAATTGAGGATGCCAGACCGCGTCTGCATAGGCTGTCGCAGGGCGGCACGGCGGTTGGGTCCGGTCTAAATGCACCGGCCGATTTCGATGTCGTGTTTTGCGATGAACTGAACTCGTTGTGCAAGCTGACGTTCGCTCCCAATCCGAGCAAGTTCGAAGGTATGGGCGCGCACGATACCTTGGTCGAAGTTTCCGGTACGTTGAACACGCTTGCAGTCACTCTGGTCAAGATCGCAAACGACATCAGGTTTTTGGGGTCTGGCCCCCGCTGCGGTCTTGGAGAGCTGATCGTGCCGCACGATGGCCTGACGTCGTCGATCATGCCGGGAAAACGCAACCCCACGATCGGCGAGGTGGTGGTGCAGACAGCCTTCCAAGCGATGGGCAATCACGCCACCGTCACCGCGGCCGGCGCGTCGGGTAATTTCGAGCTGAACGTCGCGAAGCCTGTGCTCATTTATAATTTGCTGCAATCGATTCGCGTCTTGTCCGATAGCTCGCGGATGCTGGCTATCCGCCTAGTGCGCGGATTGACGGTCGATCGAGAGCGTCTCGCAGCCAATGTGTCCAACGCGCTCCTCCTGGCGACGAGTCTGAACCCTGTCTTGGGATACGACAAGGTTCCCGAAATCACCGCACGAGCGTTGGCGGATGGCGTCACGCCTCGGCAGGCGGCGATCTCCTTGGGCTTCCTGTCAGGCGACGAGTACGACCGGATCGTCGATCCGGCTCGGATGACGGGGGTGCCAAGCGCGCCTTCATCAAAGGTCTGATGCATTCACCGACGGCGAAGACGCGCGATCTTCGCCGCATCCCGGCCGACAAGTTTAGGCTTCCCTCGGTCATTTATTCCCGCTAAGTCTTCTTTAGAAGAATAATTCTCTTTTAGAATACTCATCTCGGCCGGTCGAGATGAGGGATCTGATCAAGGGCGCTCAAGACGTCCGCGGAAGCTCACGAAAGGGAGGAAATAAAATGGCGACCAAGGATGAAATGAGATCTGACATCCTGACCCGGCGAGCCGCGCTTGGAGTCGGGGCGCTGGCGTTGTCCGGGCGCCGTGTGCAGGCGCAAGCTGCGAAGCCGGACGAGATCAAGGTCGGCATAGCAACGTATTTGTCCGGGCCAGCGAGCGTGTTCGGCGTCCCGGCGAGGCGTTGTCGCAGAATCTGGAATTTGAGTGCCCTCAGGGGCAGCTCGGCGCACCAACATTTTTTTTCGTGCTTGCCATTGCGGCTGAATTGATCACCGATCATTGTAAATGCGCTGCGCTCTACGTGCCAGTGATGCAGGTTGCCGACCGCTTCTCGACGAGCGGACGGTACTTTTTCGCCCGAAACGCGCCATGTGGGCACACAGCTCATGAGAGGTGCTTGCCATGACACAAGCGTCCATCAAAGTCGGCATGATCGCCGAAGAGACCGGAGCACTTTCCTTCATGGGTCGCGCCAACGCCAACGTGGCAAGGATGGTGGCTGACGAGATCAACGCCAACGGCGGCCTGCTGGGGCGGAAGATCGAGCTCTATCTCGAGGATGGTGCAACGACCGACGCTGTCGCGGAGGCCAAGGCGGCCAAGCTTGTTTCGCAGGACAAGGTGGATGTGATCTTCGGCGGCATCTACAGCTCCACGCGGCAAGCCATCAAGGGCCCCGCGGTCGTGAAGGGCAGGACGCTCTACATCTACCCCGAGCAATACGAAGGGCAGGAATGCGATCCGCTGATCTTTTGCACCGGCCCGGTGCCGGCGCAGCAGCTCGATCCTCTCATTCCCTGGCTGATGCGCAAAACCGGTGCCAAGACATTTTACCTACCCTCCGCAGACTACATCTGGCCGCGCGTGATGAACGAGAGGGTCCGCCAGCTCGTCGCCGCCAATGGCGGTAGCATCGTCGGCGAGGAATACTATCCCCTCGATCACTTGGAGTACGACGCGACAGTTGGGAGGATCATGTCCAGCGGTGCGGAGGTGGTGTTCAACACCATCGTTCCGCCTGGGGTGATGCCCTTCTTCGCGCAACTCAATAACGCCGGTTTTCAGAACCGGGGCGGGCAGCTGATCTGCACCTACTTCGACGAAAACCTGCTCGGCCTGTTGCCCGCGCCGCATGTGGAAGGCCTCTACGGCTGTCTCGACTTCTACCAGAACGTCAGCGATCCCTTCAGCAAGACGCTGCTCGGCACGTACGACAAGCGCTATCCCGGCAGAGAGCAGTTCACGGGCGGCAGCGCCTGCTCAGGCCTCTACCGTGGAATGAAGCTCTGGGCGGCGGCCGTGAAGGAGGCCGGTTCGCTGCACCAGGAGGACGTCATCGCGGCGCTCGATCACGCAAAGATCGCTGAGGGGCCAGGCGGTCCGGTGGAAATGGTTCCCGGCCAGCACCACGTCCGCATGAACATGTACATCGCCCAAGCGAAGAACGGGCTTTTCGAGATTGTCGAGGACTTGGGGGCCATCGAGCCGGACGAGGCGATGGTGCCGTCCCCGTGAAGTTCGGCCAGGAACCGATCGCGTAGTCAGCCCGTCAGGTAGGAGGCATGAGATGAACGTTCCGTCTCCGGTCAACGAGAGTCTCCTCAGCGAGCGACTCGGCGCGCTCAGATCGGCAAGAACCTGGGCACCGAATGTCATCCCCGAGCTAGAACGATTCATCCGTACCGCCGACGACTATGATCTCTTTCGCATCAACCCCATCCAATACAGCGGCCTCGTCCACCTAGCCGAAGCGGACGCAATAGAGCTTTTCGTGCACGCCGCCAAGATAGGCCTGTTCGAGATGGACTGGCTGCTCATCTGCGCCTATTGCCCCCAGGTCGCCGGCAGCTTTCGCGAGCTCGATCAGGTCCATCCACGCTTTCAGTGCGCGTTCTGCAACGCGATCAACGATGTGGCGCTGGACGACTACATTCAGGTCACCTTTACGGTCTCGAGCGGCGTGCGCGACATCATCTTCCGCCATCCCGAAATGCTGTCTGTCGAGGATTTTTACCTGCGCTACAACTTTTCCAAGGGCTTCATCGCTCCGCACGGGATGACGCACCAGCAGCTCGTTGCCGCGCTCTCACGGGGCTTCGCCGATATCGAGAGCCATGAGCACCGCAGCTTCGACTTCGAGGTCACAGCTGGCCGTTTCGAGGTGCTGGATTTGAGCCACAAACTCCTGCTGGTCTTTTTCGTGAACGGGGAGCCGGCAGAACCGCAAGGGACGCTGGTCCAGCTCGAGTCGGGCCGCTTTCTGCTACCGGACCGGCCCACGGCACCGAGAGACATGGTCCTCGGCGACGGACGCTTTTCGTTCCGGCAGACGGCCGATCTCAGCCCAGGCAAGCACACCATCGGGGTCGAGAACCGCACCGGCGATCGCGGTCGCTTCTGGTTCGTCCAGTATCCCTTCGGTTTCGCGCCCCATCTGGTCGAATATGAACCGTTTCTTTCCGGCAAGCGGTTGCTGCTCACCCCGAGCTTCCGCGAACTCTACAAGGCGCAGCTGGTGGATGAGGGCGAGAGCATCAAAGTCTCAGACATGACTTTCCTGTTCACCGATCTGAAGCAGTCGACTCCGCTGTATGAAAGCATTGGTGATGTCAACGCGTATTTTTTAGTTCGTCAACACTTCGAGATCTTGAACAGGATCATCAGGGAGCGATCCGGCACCATTATCAAGACGATTGGCGATGCAGTCATGGCCGGATTCGAGCGTCCCCAGGACGCCGTTTGCGCCTCCATCGAGATGATCGAAGAGCTGTCGCGGTTCAACCGGACCGCTTCGCGGCCGCTGGGCCTCAAGGTCGGCGTCCATAAAGGTCGGGCGATTGCGGTGACGCTCAACGACCGAATCGACTATTTCGGACAGGACGTGAACATCGCCGCACGCGTGCAAGGTCTCGCCGATGTCAACGAAGTTTGCATCAGTGCAACGGTCATGGAGACGCCGGGCGTCGGTGACATCGTCAATTCACGCTCGGTGTCGCGCAACTACGAGAACCTGAAGGGCATCGGTCAAAAGATGGAAGTTCATCGTATAGCAATCACGCCGACGCAGACATAATCGACCGCGGTGCTGCCGCGAGGCGAAGGCCCACGGCTCCTCGACGACAGACCGAAGTCGTCCGCGCTAGATCAATTGAGTTCTTCCGATCGTGCGATTATACAAAGTACGTCTTCACTCCGCGGGCCGCGCTGGCGGACGTCGACGAACAGATGCGGCGTTCCGGCTGATCCGGCTTCACCGTGCCTTTGACGCGGCGCATCCGCGTTACTCCTCCCAACGCTGCAACGCCTGCTTCATAGGCGGCATCGAATGCTGACGTCCCGTATTCCTCGCTGATCCCGATCCCGGGCCTTTGCGGCTAGGGCTCGTTGATTTTGCGGGGTTTTGTTTGTTTTCGATTGCGTCTGTTGCGCTCTGATCAGGTCGTTTCTGGTGCTAAACTGGTGCTGTAGATTATTTTGCAGCGCACTCGCCTGAGCCTAAGAATCTTATTGGCTCACATGCGTTTTAAGAAATTCGATGGTCCGAACTGAGTGGCGTCTAAACCCGCGGCTTGCGCTCTTCGCTGCAGCTATCCGGCGCTCTGGAGATCTTGGATCCGTCGACCGATTCAGACGAGGTTGTCCGTTGCCGTGCAACGAGTCGTGCGCAATGTCGCATTGCGAAATTGCGGCTGCGCGGTTGACAGGTGAATGAGCATGTGAAATTTTGCCTGCAATGAAAAAAATTACAGGAGGGGATGTGAACGCTAGCGACCGGCCCATTTCGCCGTTTGACGACGATGGCAGCCTTGCATCGCGTGCCGCCTGGCTGCACTACGCCGGGGGGTTGACGCAGGGCGAGATCGCCGCGCGCTTGAATATTCCGGCCATCAAGGCTCATCGGTTAATCGCGCGCGCCGGGCGCGAGGGTCTGATCCGCATTTTCGTCGACGGAGCGGTTGCCGACTGCGTGAAGTTCGAGGAAGCGCTTAAGGAGCGCTTTCAGCTCGACATGGTTCAGGTCGCGCCTGATCTTGGCGAGTCCGGGCTTCCGCTCAAGGCGCTGGCGTTTTCCGGGGCGAGCTATCTCCATGCGGTCCTGCAGCGTACTGATGGCCAGATCGTTGGGATAGGTCATGGGCGCACGCTGGCCGCTGTTGTCAGGCACTTGCCGACCATGCCGGCCTCCGAAGTCAAGTTCGTCTCGCTGCTCGGCGGCCTGACGCGGAAATTCTCGGCGAGCCCGTTCGACGTCATTCATCTCATTGCCGAGCGAACCGACAGCGAAGCCTATCTGATGCCGGTGCCGCTCTATGCCAACAGTGCGGCGGATCGCGCCGTGCTGCTCGCGCAGCTCGGCGTCTCCGCGGTGTTCGATCTCGCGCGCCAGGCAGACCTGATGCTGGTCGGCATCGGTGAGGCACGTCCGAGTGGATCGCTGGTGCAGACCGGGATGATCCGACCCGACGAAGTCGCCGAGCTTGAGCGCGCCGGCGTCGCCGGCGAGATGCTTGGGCATTTTTTCGATGCCGAGGGCAAGGTCGTTGAAACCGAGTTGTCCGGCCGATCGATCTCGCTGTCGCCGCGAGATCTGCGCGGCCGCTACATCGTGGCGATCGCGGGCGGGCCGAGCAAGGTTGCGGGAATCCGCGCAGCATTGGCCAGCGGACTTTTGAAAGGGCTGATCACTGATGAACTCACCGCGCGCGGTCTCGTCGACGAGCGGGGCGCGGTTGTTCCCGAGAAAAAGAACGGCAAAGGCCGTCGCGTCAAACCACAGAAAAAGCAAGGGGAGTGAAACATGACAGACAGAATCAAGGCTCTGTTCGACGCCTATGCGGCTGGCCGTCTCAGCCGTCGAGATCTGATGCGCGGCGCCACCCATCTCGGCGTCACCGCGGCAACTGCCAATTTGCTGCTCGGGTCCTCGCTGGTCGAGGCGATGGCCGCCGACTATGACTGGCAGGCGCAAAAGGGCACGGCCATCAAGCTGTTGCTCAACAAACATCCCTATGCCGATGCGATGATCGCCGATATCGAGAACTTCAAGAAGTTGACCGGCATCGATGTCAGCTACGATGTCTTCCCCGAAGACGTCTATTTCGACAAGGTGACCGCGGCGCTGTCGTCGAAGTCCGATCAGTATGATGCCTTCATGACCGGCGCGTACATGACGTGGACTTATGGACCGGCCGGATGGGTCGTCGATCTCAATGAGTACATCAAGGATCCGAAGAAGACGAACCCGAATTTCGCATGGGACGATGTGCTGCCCGGCTTGCGCGCGTCGACCGCCTGGAATGGCGTGCCCGGCGGCGAGCTCGGCTCAGCGGATGCCAAGCAATGGTGCATCCCCTGGGGCTACGAGCTGAACAATCTGGCCTATAACCGGACGATGTTCGACAAGGCCAAGGTCAGCGTGCCGAAAAACCTTGGCGAGCTGAAGGAGACGGCGGCAAAACTGACCAAGGATCTCGGCGGGCCCTATGGCGTCGGCGTCCGCGGATCGCGCTCCTGGGCGACGATCCATCCCGGCTTCCTTTCGGGATACGCCAATTTCGGCGAGAAGGATTTAACGGTCAACGGCGGCAAGCTTAAGGCGGCGATGAATTCCACCGGCTCGAAGGCATTCCACCAGCAGTGGGTGGACATGATCCGGGAGTCCGGTCCGAAGAACTGGTCCACCTACACATGGTATCAGGTCGGCGCCGATCTCGGCGCCGGCGCCTCCGCGATGATCTTCGACGCCGACATTCTCGGCTATTTCGAGAACGGCGGTGACAACAAGGAGAAAGGCAATCTGGGTTACGCCCCGTTCGCGGCTAACCCTGCGGCAAAGGCGCCAACGCCAAACGTCTGGATCTGGTCGCTGGCGATGTCCAGCTTCTCAAAGAAGAAGGACGCTGCCTGGAAGTTCATGCAATGGGCGACGTCAGTCGAGCACGATCTGTTCGGCGCACGCAAAATGGACTTCGTCAATCCGGTCCGGGCCTCGGTCTGGAAGGACAGCGAATTCCGCGACCGCATTGCCAAATCCTATCCCGGCTATCTCGAGCAGCATGACGTCTCGGCACCGGGCGCGAAAATCTACTTCACCGCGCAGCCACTGTTCTTCGACGTCACCACTCAATGGGCGGAGACGCTGCAGAAGATGGTCGCCAAGGAGGTGCAGGTCAGCGAGGGCCTCGATCAGCTGGCTGCGAGCATCGACAAGCAGTTGCGGGAAGCCGGCCTCGGCTGAGTCCTTCCTGCAGTCTTCCTGTTCAATGCTGCTCCGCCCGACCCCCTCGGGGTCGGGCATCGGAGACTTCTTCATGACGTCACAGCCCATTGACGAGCCCATTCGCGTCGTCGATCGCCGTCCGGTCGATTGGCTTCCTTATCTGCTCAGCCTGCCGGCGCTGCTGGTCTGCATCGGTATCCTGATTCCGTTCGTCACTGCGCTCTATTATTCGGCGTTGCGATTTCGGCTGAATTTGCCGGCGCTGAAGGGCTTCATCTGGTTCGGCAACTACACCAACCTGCTGTACGACACCGAGTTCTGGAATACAGTCAGCATCTCCTTGCGCTACACCGCCCTTACGGTCGGAGTGGAGCTGGTGTTCGGATTGATCATCGCGCTGCTCTTGCAGCGGCAGACCCGGCTCAACAACTTGATCTCGGTCCTGCTGCTGCTGCCGCTGATGACCGCGCCGGCGATCGCCTCGCTGATGTGGAAGTTGATGACGAACCCGAATTTCGGGATACTGTCTTATTTGGTCAGCCTCGCCGGCGTGTCCGACTTCAGATGGGCATCCAGCCCGTCAACGGCTTTGTTCACCGTCGTTCTGGTCGATGTGTGGGTCTACACCCCGTTCATGATGGTGCTGCTGCTGGCCGGGCTGCGCTCGCTGCCGCAGCAGCCGTTCGAGGCGGCCGCCCTGGATGGCGTTCCCCGGCTGTTCGTGTTTTTCAGGATCACGCTGCCGATGCTTTCGCCCTACATTATCACTGCAAGCCTGTTCCGCCTACTCGATGCCATCCAGCAGTTCGATATCGTCTACGCGATGACCCAAGGTGGGCCAGGCAACACCTTGCTGGTGTTTCAGGTCCGCGCCTATCTCGAATTCTACCAGTACACCAATGTCGGCAAATCGGCAGCGCTGCTGGTGGTGCTGTGGATGATCACCTACGTCCTCTCGCACTTTTTCATCAAGAACTGGCTGCGCCTGCGCGAACGCAGCCACGCCTCAGCATGAGGAGCAGATCAAATGGAGCGTAGCTCGATCATCGAACGCGTCCTCCGCGCCGTGCTGCTCACGTTGATCGTGATCTTCTTCCTGTTTCCGATCGTCTGGATTCTATTGATGTCGTTCCAGACCAATGAGCAGATCCTGCGCATTCCGCCCAGTCTCTCCTTCGTCCCGACCTTGGAAAATTACAAGGCTCTGATCAGCGGCCATCTGCTGACCAGCGCCGGCTCGCTCGATATCGCCTTCATGCGCAATCTCGGCAACAGCGTGCTGCTGTCGACCTGTGCCGTGGTGCTGGCGCTGATCCTCGGCGTGCCGGCCGCCTATGCCTTCGCCCGCTTCAAGTTTTGGCTCAGCGAGGACATCGCATTCACGCTGCTGTCGTTTCGCTTCGCGCCGCCGCTATTGGTGCTGCTGCCGCTGTCGCTTTACTTTCAGGACCTCGGATTGGTCGATACCTATGTCGGGCTGATCTGGGTCTATCAGCTGATTGCACTGCCGCTGATCCTCTGGATCGTGCGCGGCTATTTCGAGGATATCTCGCCCGACATCGAGAATGCCTACCGCATCGCCGGCCACTCCTGGCTGCGGACCTTCTTCAAGATTGCCGTGCCGCTGGCTGGGCCGGGCATTGCGGCGGCGGGGCTGCTATCCTTCATCTTCTGCTGGAACAACTTCGTTTTCGCGCTGGTGCTGGCCTCCGCCGACAAGCAGCCGGTGACGGTCGGGGCGCTGGCATTCGTGACCGCCTCCGGTATCCAGTACGGCCAGGTGGCGGCGGCCATCGTGCTCTCGGTCACCCCGACATTGCTGCTCGCGCTCTATGCGCAGCGCTGGCTGGTCGAGGGCCTGTCGCTCGGGGCCGTCAAGGGCTGACATGGCGTAGAATGATATGACGCAGATCGAGATCAGAAACCTGCACAAGACCTTCAGGGCCGACACGGTCCTGAAAGGGCTGTCCTTGAGCGTCGACAAGGGTGAGATTGTCACCCTGTTCGGGCCCTCAGGGACCGGGAAGACCGTGCTGTTGCGTCTGCTTGCGGGCATCTATCCACCGGACGCCGGAACGATTCTCCTGCGCGGCCGTGACGCGTCGGGCAGCCCGCCGGATAAGCGCGGCATCGGGATGGCCTTCCAGAATTTTGCGCTGTTTCCGCACATGACGGCGCGCGACAATATTGCAAGCGCGTTGACAGCGCGGAAGACGAACGCAGGTGAGATCGCGCGCAAGGTCGAGGCGGTCGCGCAACTTCTCAAGATCGGCCACGTGCTTGGCCATTCGCCGCGCGAGTTGTCCAATGGCCAGAAGCAGCGCACCGCACTGGCGCGGGCGCTGGTTGCAGATCCCGATATTCTGCTGCTCGACGATCCCTTACGCAATGTCGATGCCAAGCTGCGATACGAGATGCGGCTGGAGCTTCCGGCGCTGCTGAAGCGCGTCGGCTCGACCGTGCTCTATGTAACGCAGGACTTCAAGGAGGCGATGGCGCTGGGGGACCGTGTGGCCGTGCTGCTGGATGGTCAGATCGCACAATGCGATACGCCGGCGCGGATCTATGCCGAGCCGGTCAATGTCGGGGTGGCTCGGCTGTTCGGCGATCCGACACTCAACCTGATCGAAGTCGTGCCTCAGCTCGTGGACGGTGCGCCCGAAATCCGGCTCGGCGGTGCGAGGATCAGGTTGCCCGCAAGCTATGCGGCTGCGGCCGGCGGCCGTTGTCTGCTCGGACTACGGCCGGAAGCACTGCGCCTCGCCGAGGCGCCGGGGCCCGGCACGGTCGCGGTAGAGCTGGTAGCGGTGACGCCGTTGAACGAGAAATCGGTGCTGCTGCTCACGATGCAGGGCGGCGAGGAGCTCCTGGCGTCGGAGGCCGGAGATCGTGACGAGCCGCGGCGGACCGGGCCCGCGCACGTCGCGTTCGATCCTGACGCGTTGCTGTTGTTTGAGCGCGAAAGCGGACGGCGCTTCATTCCGGCCGAGAACGGGGAGGTGGCTCATGAGCGCATCGCTATCACTTCGTACCGTTGACAAAGTCTATCATCCGCGCGGCCGGTCAGCTGTCCATGCGGTCAAGGCGCTCAGCATGGATGTCGAGCGCGGTGAGATCGTCGCCTTGCTCGGCTCGTCCGGGTGCGGCAAGACCTCGACCCTGCGCATGGTCGCGGGGTTCGAAGCCGTCAGCGCTGGCGAGATCTCGCTGGCGAACCGGCGGATCGAGCGTCTGGCGCCGGCCGCGCGTAACGTCGCCATGGCGTTCGAAGGTTATTCGCTCTATCCGCCGCTGACGGTGCGGGAGAACATCGCGTTCGCGCTGAAGCGTGGCCGGCTGTCCGCGAGCGAGGTTTCGCGGCGCGTGCAGGAGGTGGCCGCGTTGGTGGAAATCGAGCCGATCCTCGACCGCTATCCCAATGCGATCTCCGGCGGCCAGCAGCAACGTGCGTCGCTGGCGCGAGCATTGGTGCGCGATGCCGCGCTCTATGTGCTCGACGAACCGATGGGACAGCTCGAGCCGCAGTTGCGCGCCTTGCTGCGTGGCCGGCTCAAGCGCCTGCTCAAGGATCGGGCGATGACCTCGATCTTCGTCACCCACGACCAGACCGAAGCCAATGCGCTGGCTGACCGCATCGCCGTCATGGAAGGCGGCGTGCTGCAGCAGTTCGCGCCCCAGCATGTTCTGAAGGAAAAGCCCGCCAATCTCTACGTCGCCACCTTCATCGGCGAGCCGCCGATGAACGTGTTCGATGCATCTGTGATTCGCAGTGAAGGCCGTACCACGTTCGAGCTCCACAACGGGCCGAGCTTCGGCTTCGGCGACAATGAGCTGGGGCCGGAGGTGCGGCAGGCGATCGGCAATCGGCGCAAAGTGGTGATCGGCGTTCGTCCACACCGCGTTGTGCTGGGCAACGGTAGCGCCGAGACGGCACGCGTGGTTTCCAACCAGTGGCTCGGCGACCAGAGTCACGTTGCAATGGCGGTCGCGGGCAAGCTGCTGGTCGCGGTCTCGCATGCACGAGTGCGGGCGGCGATCGGAGACAGCGTACCTTATGGCGTGCGGGCGCAGGATCTTCATATCTTTGATGCCGACACCACCGTCGCGCTGGCGCACGGAGCGCGAGCCGCATGACACGCGACCTCATCATCGGTCTCGATGCCGGCACCTCGGTTATCAAATCGGTGGCGTTCAGGCTTGACGGAACGCAGGTCGGAATGGCGTCGCGCCCGAATTCCTACACCCGCTTCGGGCGGGGATGCGTCGAACAGGACATGCCGCGGACCTGGGAAGACGCCAGGCAGACGCTTTGCGATCTCGCCGCCGTCGTCCCCGGTCTAGCGGAGCGCGTCGCGGCTCTGGCTGTCACCGGTCAGGGTGATGGTTGCTGGTTGATCGATGCCGCCGGCGAGCCGATCGGCGATGGGCTGATCTGGCTGGATTCGCGGGCGGCCGAGATGGCGGCCATCTTCGTCGCAGGACCGGACCACGCCGCCCACTACGCAACAACCGGCACCGGCCTGAACGCCTGCCAGCAATCGATCCAGTTGGCCTGGCTACAGCAGCATCAGCCGGAGCGACTGGAGCGGGCCACGACCGCCCTGCATTGCAAGGACTGGCTCTATTTCAAGCTGACCGGCGTTCGCGCCGTCGATCCTGCGGAAGGTATCTTCACCTATGGCGACTTCCGCAGCCGAAGCTATGCACCTGATGTCAGCGAGCGACTTGGTATTGCACGACTTGCCGGCCTAATGCCCGAGATCGTGGACGGCGCGCTGACGCGTCACCGACTCGCAAACGCTGCGGCGGCCGCGACCGGTCTGCCGAGCGGCTTGCCCGTGGTGCTCGGCTACGTCGACGTCGTCTGTTCGGCGATCGGAGGAGGGCTCTGCGATGTCGGCGGCAAGGTCGGCTGCTCCATTCTCGGCTCGACCGGAATGCATATGCGGATGAGCGTCGGGGCCGACGCGGTGGCGCTTAACCCGGCCTGTTCGGGCTACACCATGGCGTTGCCCGGACCCGATCTGTACGCGCAGATCCAGTCCAACATGGCTGGGACTGTCAATATCGACTGGGCGATCGAGATGGCCCGGCAGGCCTGCGCCATGGCCGGAATCGATACAAGCCGTCAGGCGCTGCTGGCCGGCGTCGACGCGCATATCGCCGACGCGACGCCAGGGAGCGCGCTGTATCATCCCTATATCCTGCAGGCCGGTGAACGCGGTCCCTTCATGAATGCCGATGCGCGCGCGCAGTTCGTCGGGCTGTCGACCAATACCACTTTCGCCGGTCTGGTCCGCGCGATCTATGAAGGGCTGGGCCTTGCCGCTCGCGATTGCTACAGCGTGATGGGACAAATTCCTGGCGAGATTCGCGTCACCGGCGGCGCAGCGCGATCATCGAGCCTATTGCAGATTTTCGCCGATATTCTCGGTGCGTCAGTGCGGCGCGTAAGGCGCGAGGAAACAGGAGCTGCGGGCGCAGCCATGATTGGAGCGATCAGTCTCGGCCATTACGCGAGCCTCGCGGCTTGCGCCGAACAGTGGGTCACACCGACGCTCGGGCCTTCGATCAACCCGGATCCCGGACGCCGCGTGCTCTACGACAAGCTGTTCCCGATCTATCGTTCTGTTCGTGAAGCCATGCCCCCGGTCTGGGCCGCCCTGGCTGACGCAAGGGAGGCAAACCCGTGACGCAGTCAGTGGCCATCATCGGAGATCGCTTCATGCTGCCGCGCCTGTTCGAGGAGGCGCTACGGGATGTCTGCGGTGATGCACTCGCCATCCGCTCGCTCGAGCAGCCATGGCCCGATGAGCCGATGGAGCACGGTTATGCCAAAGCGGGCATGGATGGGCTGAAGGAGTATATGGGGCAGCCTGACGATATCGTCGCATTCATCGGCGATTCGCCGATTTTGGTAACTCATCTCGCGCCGTTATCGGCCGCGATGATGGATCGCCTGCCAGGTCTCAAGCTCGTCGCGGTGTCGCGCGGTGGACCCGTCAACATCGACCTCGCAGCGGCCCGTACGCGTGGCATCCAGGTCGTCAACACGCCCGGACGCAATGCCAGCGCGGTCGCGGAATTCACTATAGGCGCTATCCTCTCGCAAACCCGCTTGATCACACGCGGTCACGATGCTCTGCGGCGGGGCGAATGGCGCGGCGATCTGTACCGCGCCGATTTGACCGGAGACGAGTTGTCGGAGATGACGGTGGGCATCATCGGCTATGGCCATGTCGGCACGCGCGTGGTGCGGCTGCTCAAGGCATTCGGTTGCCGGATTCTGGTTTGCGATCCCTATGTTCAGCTTGCGGTCGAGGATCTGAACGATGCTGTCGAGCAGGTCGGGCTCGACCGCCTGCTGGCGCAATCCGACGTGGTCAGCCTGCATCCGCGGGTAACCGATGAAACGCGGGGAATGATCGGCGCGGCGCAGTTCGCCGCGATGAGGCCGGGTGGTTTCTTTATCAACACCGCGCGCGGTCCTCTGGTGGACTATCAAGCCTTGTACGACGCGCTCGTCTCCAATCATTTGCGGGGGGCGGCGATCGAAACCTTCGCGGTTGAGCCCGTTCCGCCGGATTGGCCGCTGCTGCAGCTGCCAAACGTCACGCTGACCCCGCATATCGCGGGCGCTTCCGTCAAGACGGTCAGGATTGCGGCACGGGCGGCCGCCTTGGAGGTGCAGCGATTTCTGAACGGAGAATCTCTCCACCACCTCTGCTAAGCTATCAGGAGCTGACCATGGATGACACCGAACTGCAGTTGCGGAAAGCGATCGTCGATCAATGTCGCTGGATGAATGCCACGGGCCTGAATCAGGGCACGTCGGGCAACATTTCGGCCCGGCACGGCGACACCATGCTGATCTCACCATCGGCGACGCCGTATGACATCATGACGCCGGAGATGGTCGCCGCGATGCCGATCAACGGCGAGTATGGATCGTGGGAGGGACCATTGAAGCCGTCGACCGAATGGCGGTTTCACCTCGACATCATGAAAGCGCGGCCCGAGATCGGCGGTATCGTGCACACCCACGCGACCTATTCCACGGTGCTGGCGATCGCGCACAAGGAAATCCCGGCCTGCCACTACATGATGGCGGCGTTCGGCGGCATGAACGTGCGCGTCGCCGACTATGCACGCTTCGGCACCAAGGAATTGTCGGACTATGCGCTGAAGGCCTTGGAGGACCGGACCGCTTGCCTGCTGGCGAACCACGGGATGATCGCGGTCGGGACCTCGCTCGACAAGGCGATGTGGCTCGCGGTCGAACTCGAGACCATCGCCCGGCAATACTATCTCACTTTGGCTATCGGCGGACCTGTGCTGCTTGGCGAGGCCGAGATCAAGGAGACGGCGGCCGCATTTGGCAGCTATGGTGTGCAGGATCCGCCGTCGAGGTCGGGGAAGAAGATCGCGTCAGCGTGATGTCAACCCACCAGGTCGATCTTCTCGTCGTCGGCGGCGGTATCAACGGCGTCGGGATCGCCCGCGATGCGGCCGGCCGCGGCCTCAGTGTGCTGTTATGCGAGAAGGACGACCTGGCGCAGGGAACGAGCTCGAGGTCTGGCAAGCTCGTCCATGGCGGCCTGCGCTATCTGGAATATTACGAATTCCGCCTGGTTCGCGAAGCGCTGATCGAGCGCGAAGTCCTATTGCGCGCAGCACCGCACATCATCTGGCCGCTGCGTTTTGTGTTGCCGCATTCGCGCGAACAGCGCCCGGCGTGGATGATCCGGCTCGGGCTCATGTTGTACGATCATCTCGGTGGCCGAAAGCTGCTGCCGAAGTCACGCCGCCTCGATCTGTCCAGCGAGCTCGCGGGCAGGGCGCTCAAGGCGGAATTCAGGACCGGCTTCGAATATTCGGATTGCTGGGTCGATGATGCCCGGCTCGTCGTGCTCAACGCGCTCGACGCGGCGGCCCGTCGCGCGCAGATCCTGACGCGGACAGCGCTGGTTTCAGCGCGCCGCGAAGGCGGAATCTGGCGGGCCGAGCTGCGGGACCAAGCGGGTGTCGTCACGAGCGTTTCGGCCCGCGCCATCGTCAATGCAGCGGGTCCCTGGGTCGAGGATGTGCTCCGGCGCAATGCGGGGCTGAATGCGGGCCACCGCGTTCGCCTGGTCAAGGGCAGTCATATCGTGGTGCCCAAGTTCTGGGACGGCCCGCACGCCTACCTGTTCCAGAATGACGATCGCCGGGTGATCTTCGTCAATCCCTATCAGGACGATCTCTGCCTGATCGGCACCACGGATATTCCCTATTGCGGCGAGGCCGATCGTGTCGGGGCCGGTGAGGACGAGATTTCCTACCTGCTTCGCGCCGTCAATCGCTATTGCGTGCGGCAGCTCACGCGTGCCGACGTCGTGCATTCGTTTTCCGGCGTCAGACCGTTGTTCGACGACAATGCCGAGAATCCGTCGGCGGTCACGCGCGATTATGTCTTCGAGCTCAACGGCGCCGATGGGGCCGCGCCGATCCTGTCCGTGTTCGGCGGCAAGATCACGACCTTCCGCAAATTGTCGGAGCATGCGCTCGAGAGACTGAAGCCCTACTTCCCCAGCATGGCCGGCCCCTGGACGGCTGGCTCCGCATTGCCCGGCGGTGATATCGTGTCGGCCGAATTCGACGCGTTCGCCGCAGGACTGGGCCGCGACTATCCGGACCTGCCGCGCGATGTGCTGAATCATTATGCGCGGCTCTACGGAACCCGCGTTCATCGGCTGCTCGATGGCGTGCGGACGCGCAGTGACCTCGGGCGTCATTTCGGTGGCGCGTTCTATCAACGCGAGGCCGAATTCCTGCAAATTGAGGAATGGGCCTTGACGCCTGAGGATATTTTGGAGCGGCGGACCAAGCACGGACTCCATCTAACAATTGGTCAAAAGCAGGCGTTTTCCGGCTGGATGTTCGCGAGGGTGAAATCAGCATGACGGATACAGCCGATTCCAGCATGGGTGACCTGCTCGCGCTTGCTGCGCGGCTCGGGCGAGATCCGCTCGTCATTCAGGGGCCCGGCGGCAACATCTCGCTTAAGGGCGATGGCGTGATGTGGGTCAAGGCGAGCGGCACCTGGATGGCCGAGGCGATGGAGCGTCCGATCCTGATTCCGATCGACGTCGCCGCGGTGCTTGACGGATTGGCGGCGGGCGACCCCGTCTGCGAGACCTGCGAAGCATTTGTGCGCCGCGATCTCTCGGACATGACGCTGCGCCCCTCGATCGAAACCACCCTGCATGCGGTGATGCCGCAGCGGGTCGTGGTGCATGTGCATTGCGTCGAGACGATTGCCAGCGCGTGCCTGTCCGACGCGGCTGAGCGCCTTGCTGCGCCGCTATCGGGTCTGAACTGGAGCTTCGTGCCCTACATTCGCCCCGGCGCGTCGCTTGGTCGCGCCATGGCCGAGCATCTTGCGGCCCGGACCAACGTTGTGGTGCTCGGTAAGCACGGATTGGTGGTGGCCGCCGACAGCGTCGCCGAGGCGGAACGACTGCGCGCCGATGTGTCGCAGCGGCTCGCCCGCACCGCGCGAACAGCGCCGGCGCCGGATCGTGAGAGGCTGGAAGCTGCCGCAGGCGATGGCTATTCGATTCCGGACGATGATAGCTGGCATGCGATTGCGACCGACCGGGTGAATCTCTCCGCTTCCCGAAGCGGATCGCTCTATCCGGACCACGTCGTCTTTCTCGGTCCCGGCATCGTGACGACGGAAGCACGGGAGCGTGCAGTTGACGCGGCGCGGCGATGCGGCCGTATTGGTGTTCCGTTGGTCGTGGTGCCCGGCGCCGGCGTCCTTGTACATGAGGCGGCAACGTCAGCCGCTCGCGCGCTGATACGCTGTCTCGCCGACGTCACAAGCCGGCTGGAAACCGGCGATCCGATCGCGCCCCTGAGCGCGGACGACGAAGCGCAGCTGCTGAATTGGGACGCGGAGAAATATCGGCAGTCGCTCGATGCGAGGATACCATGAGCGATCTTGTTCTCGGTATCGATGTCGGCACCTCGGGTGTACGGATCGCTGCGATCGACCAGGCCGCGAACGTTGTGGCCCTTGCGACTGCAGCGATGCCGGCTGCGCATCGCAGTGGGCAGCGGATCACACAGGACGCGGCAGTCTGGGCACGCGGGCTGGACGAGGCGATGGCTCGCCTCGCATCGATGGTTGAACTTTCGCGAGTGAGTGCGCTGGCCGTCGACGGCACCTCGGGGACGCTGGTTGCGATCGATGATCGTGGCGTCTCGGTCGCGCCGGGTAGCCTTTACAACGATCGCGCTGAGGATGCCGACATCAGTGCTGTCGAACGGATCGCACCGGCGCAGGCCGCTGTCCATGGCGCGACGTCGCCGCTGGCGCGCGCGATGCGTTTGCTGCGGACGCCCGGTGCCAAGAGAGTTCTGCACCAGGCCGATTGGATCGCGGCGCAGTTCACCGGACGCTTTAATGTCAGTGACGAAAGCAACGCGCTTAAGACAGGTTATGATCCGGTTGGCAGGAGATGGCCGGGTTGGATCGCAGCCACCGGTGTCACGTCGTCTCAGCTTCCCGCAGTCATCGCGGCCGGCAGCATCATTGGCCATGTGTCAGCGGAGGCCTCGCGGCGATTCGGGCTATCGACGCAGACCGTCATTGTCGCCGGGATGACCGACGGATGCGCGGCCTTCATGGCAACGGGCGCAGCGCGACCGGGAGACGCTGTCACGTCGCTCGGCTCGACGCTGGTCTTGAAGCTTGCGAGTGAAGTGCCGTTATTCGCGCCGGAATATGGCATCTACAGCCATCGTATTGGCGATCTCTGGCTGGCGGGTGGTGCTTCCAATGCGGGAGGCGCGGCTCTTGCACAGTTCTTTTCAGTGGAGCGGCTGCGCGAGCTCAGTTCGCGGATCGATCCAGACCTTAGCACTGGCCTCGATTATTATCCGCTGCCCGCGCCCGGCGAGCGCTTTCCCCTCAATGACCCGGCGCTCGCGCCGCGGCTGACCCCGCGTCCGGACGACGATGCGGTGTTTCTGCAAGGACTGTTCGAAGGCATTGCGCGCGTCGAAGCGCTGGGTTATCGGCGCCTGTCCGAGCTCGGCGGCTCCGGCCTGACAAAAGTGACCACCGTCGGCGGCGGGGCAGCGAATGAGACCTGGCGCCGCATCCGCGCAGCGACCCTTGGCGTTCCCGTGGTGGTTTCCGAGAACGACGAAGCCGCCGTCGGCGTCGCCCGGCTCGCACTCAGCGGGGTTGGAGCAGGATCGTCAACATGAAGCGCATCGACGGCCTGCGCGACATCGCCGATCAATTCGATCTGTACCTCGTCGATCAGTACGGGGTACTGCATGACGGCCTCGCGGCATATCCCGGCGCCGTCGAGGGGCTGGCCCGAATCGCCTCCGGCGGGCGTGACGTCATCGTGTTGACGAACTCGGGCAAGGACGCCTCCGACAACCTGGCCCGGCTGGTGAAGCTGGGGTTTTCCGAACCCCATTTCCGCGTCTTGAGCTCGGGAGAGGTCGGGTTGCAGCTCGTACGCCGCGGTGGCCTCGGCCCGCGGTTTACGATCGGAGCGGCGGCCTGCGTGATTGGGCGCAGCGGCGATCGATATGCGTTTTCGTCAGGCGAGTTCGATCTGGTGTCCCGACCGGATGACGCCGCGTTCCTGGTCTTTGCCGGCTCCGACGCGCCGAGGACCTCGCTGGAATCCTATCGCGCACAGTTGCAGACGGCGGCACAAGCCGGCGTGCCGGCGATCTGCGTCAATCCCGACATCACGATGATCAGGGATGGTGAGCTCGTGGCTGCGCCGGGCGCGATCGCGCGGATCTATGAAAATATGGGCGGCAAGGTCGAGTATGTCGGCAAACCGCATGGTGCGATTTTCCGCCATGCGTTGGACGGTGTGGCGACCGGGGTAGGGCGCGCCGTCGTGATAGGTGACAGTCCGGAGCACGATGTCTGCGGCGGCAAGGCTATGGGATTGTCGACGCTGCTGGTGCGCACGGGCATTCATCGGTCTCTGGGAGAGCCGGAGCTTCTCCATCTGTGCGCGGCATGCGGCGGCATACCGGACTTCCTGGCGTCGGCCTTCACCTGGTAATTGATCTCTAGAATCTCAAACGGTCCCGGCCGAGGTCCCAGCCACCGGCGGCCGCTCTTGCGTCTTGTGCTTGCGATAGAACAAGGCGCGATAGATCTCGATCGGTGCGATGGCGCCGCCGGTCCGCAGCCTTGCCATGGCCAGGATTGGCGACACATCGGTGGTGAAGGCGGAAACCGAGCTCAAGACGTTGATGCTTGCCAGCCAGGACGGCGACGCGGCGGCGCATCGCGTGTTGCTACAGCGGCTGAGCCGTTGAGCCGGCACTTGCGCGCCTATCACGAGGGTAAGCTCGCGACGGCGCGGCGGATGTACCGGAGCCTTATGATCTTGAACGGCCCCGGAGTGCTTCACGCGCCGGGGCCGTTTTCCGTTGCGTATAGCGTGTGGCTACCGCTGATGACCCAGACCGATACCGAGCGCGAGCGCCTTCTGTCTCAGCGAACCCTCCGACCGCTTCATCAGTTTCGAAAGTGTGGCGACAGGGGTGCGAGCCTTGGAATGCGCTTTGATCAGTTTAACGTCTTCATTCGTGTATTCTTTGCGTTTGGTTTTAGTCGTCTTAGCCACTGATGCTCTCCGAGCCGATTAATGGGGGTGCGTAGTAGCACGCCGAACTGCTTCATCAAGAGCAGCCCGAGATTTGTTGATGTCTTACGGTGATATCGGGATGATGCTGTCCGTCGTGTTGCGGATCGAACGCACGCTGGATGCCGCCGAGATCGACCAGATCATCTAGGACGTCGAGACGCGCAAGGCGTTGGCGATTAGCATCGGCGTCGCGTTGAGTGGCGCAAGGCCGAGGTGGAGGCCGAGCGTTTTCGGGCACAATGTGCTCAAACCGCTGCCGTAGCATCTTCCCAGGGCGTCTAGTGGTTCATCACAGTGATTTTGACTCTTTGGCGGTGGCTGGATAGGCGCGGCCGAGTTTGGCGCGGGCTTTGTCGGTTGTGAACATCCATTTGATGCGGGCTCGGGTTTTATTCCGCCGCTTTTGCCATGCTGCGATTTCGTTTCGGAGCCTTTTGGGGTCGTCGATGCGGCGGTCGAGGCACTGGCGCTGGAGCACGCTGATCTCGCACTCGACCATATTGAGCCAACTGGCGTGTTTCGGGGTGAAGTGGAATTCGAGGCGGCGCAGGATGCGACGGGCCTCGGCAGGCGCAAATGCTTGATACAACGCGCCGGCGGTATGGATCGACAGATTGTCCTGCACGAGGCGGATGCAGTCGGCGTCGGGATAATGGACGTCGACGAGTTCGCGCATGCAGTAGGCGTAGTCCACGGCGGCGCGGTGCTCGGTGAGCTTGACGTTGCGCCAGCCACGATGCGGGTCGAAGGTAACGAAGAGGTTGACGGTGCCGTTGCGGCGGTACTCGTAATCGTAGCGCTCGCGCTGTCCCGGCTCGGCTGGAATCGGCTGACGGACCTCGCCGATGAGCTGGACGGGGGTCTCGTCGAAGCAGACCAGCGGCCGGGCGGGATCCGGCGCCTCGGCGTAGAGGTCGAGCACGTCCTCCATGCGGGCGACGTATTCGCCGTCGACATAGGGGATGCACCACATGTCCCTGCGCCATGGCTTGAGGTCGTTCTCGGCCAGCCGGCGACGCACGGTCTCGCCCGACAGGCTGTCATGATCGGTGAGCTTGACCATCGTGTCGGCCAGCAGCGTCAGCGTCCAACGTTTGCGGCCGGTGGGCGGCTTGGCGCATGCCGTCGCCACCAGCAGGGCCTCCTCCTTGCCGGTCAATTTGCGCTCTGCGCCCGGACGCGGTTCCTCGCTCAAGGCCCGCTCCAGATTGCCTTCCACGAAGCGGCGCTTGGTCCGGCCGATGCTGGACAGGCTGACCCGGACAGACCGGGCAATCTCCGCGTCGCAACTGCCGGCATCGGCCGCCAGCAAAATCTGCGCCCGCTTGAGCTTGCGGGCAGCATGCTTCCCGCCGCCCAGCATCGCCATCAGTTCGTCCCGCTCGATTTGGCTCAATTCGACCCGATAACGTACATTCATGCTTCGCCTCCTTGTCGGAGGCCGGGACGAATCCAGCGATGAGTCAAAAATCAGGCACGCACTTCACCGAGAAGCAGGGACACTACCTGGCCTTTATCTACACCTACGCGCACATGTTCGGACGCCCACCCGCCGAAACCGACATGCAGCGCCATTTCCGCGTCAGCCCGCCTTCGGTCCACCAGATGATCGTCACCCTCGAACGAAACGGTTTCATTCGCCGTCAACCTGGCGTCCCCAGAAGCATCGAAATCATCGTGCCGCCGGAAAGCTTGCCGATCCTCGAATGGCTCGGTATCAAAACGTCAAAATTACTGTGATGAACCGCTAGCTTCAACAATAAGAGCAACTGTTCATTCGTTCATCATTCAGCTTCCGGCGTGCAGACAGGCACTATCGTCTCTCCAGCCAGCACCTTATCCGCGAAGCGGATGGCGGCGGGAAGCGATATTGTCACCGCTGCGTCATGTGGCACACCGGCATAAAGATGAGCTTCCACAGTGGTGCCCGCCACACAGGCGTTCTTTGCCAGTGCAAGCTGACGACGCGCAGGCGCGTCGTAATCCAGTTCACCGATGCCGACGAAGAGCGGCTTTGGCAATTTCAGCGACTGATATTCGAGCAGATGCATGTTTGCGGCTAGAGCTGTCGTGTAGCCCGGCTTAGAGCTCTCCGCGTGAGTTAGACCGGAGACGAGAACTTCGAGAACAAGCTGCCACACACACGCGCGCCGAGTCATCTCGAAAAGCGGCATCGCTTTGTCGCTGAACATTTCAGAGGCTTTCAAAGCCGGATCGGCCTGCTGTGCCATCAACGCGATGTATAGCGGGTAGATCAGTGTGTAACTGGCCTGAGCGGGGGTGTCGTCTCGCATGATCTTGGACGTCTCGGGTGTAATGTAAGGTAACCCCGTCGCAATCGTACCGCGGATATCGAGATCGGGCGCGTAAGACGGTTGAAGAGCCGCTGCTCCGAACACTGCCCCGCCCCCCTGAGAGTAACCCGCAAGCAGTATTCTCTTTCCGATGTTGGGAAACGATTGCTGCACCGCGCGTATGCTGTCGAGCACACCATATGCGCCCGGTCGGACAGCCAAATACGGGTGTGGTCCCGGCGTACCAAGCCCTTGGTAATCAGTCGCCACGACAGCCATACCGCGCGCCAGCCAAGTGTTCAGGTACGCCTCAATCCTTGTCGAGTAGCCGACCCAGGATGGCGCACAGATGTCGGCCATTCCGGCCGTCTCATGCGCCCAGGCCATAAGGGGCCAACCACCCGCAGGTGGCGTGCCCTTGGGGACAAACAGTAACCCGGACACGACCGTGGGGGACTTCCCGTCGACACCATCTGTCGAGCTATAGAGAATGCGATACTGCGCAGCGGCATTCGCGAGCCCTAGAATTGGTTCCAATTCCTCCTGACGCAGGAGCTGGCCGGGCGTGCCAGGAATTGGCCCTTCCCATGTGTAGAAGCTGGAGACCCGACCATCGCCTTGTAGCGGATCTGGCGCGAGAACTTGCGCCGCGTGAGCGACGGCAACGGACAGCATCGCTGTTAGCAAGAAGAGGGGCGTTCGCAGCATGTCTGAGGTCCTGAAACTGGCGTAAGAGCATAGAAGTGGTGCCGGGAGCGAGCAAGAGATGGATAAGGGTGACACCATGTGATCTTGCATCGAGATTTCGGAGCGTCACACCAGCGCGTATCACGCGCAAAGCTCAGGCGCGTAAATCCGCTTCTGACCCTGGCTGTGTGAACGTCAAATCTCGCGAAGCGCGGAGAATCTGCTTCTCAGATGGAGCGGCGCCGCAGTTCAATATGCTCCTCCCGCTCCCGGAGCAGGCTTGTGAAGGAATGCTTTTCTCTGCAATTTGCGCGGCGCTCCGTTTTTTACACAGCCAAGACCCGTTGCAGACGTCCACCGCTCGACTAAAGATGAGCGCGCCCTATTCTCCAACTCGTTCAGCAAATGGCGATAGCGATTAACATTCGAGCCGATGATTCCTCTGCGAGCGGGATCGAGCGACTGTGGGACCAAGTCGCGGCATTCGAGGATCAGCCGTCGATGCGCGCTCTCGGCTACCGACCGCTTTTTACGTTCGCAAGCTACGATTCGCCCGAGATTACGGAGCAGGCCGCATGGGAGGCGATGCGGCCTGCGGTGACCCGATGAAACGCAGTTGTGCATCGAGTTCAAGCGTATTCGTTGGTTCGTCGGTCCGCCGCTTGTCTTGTCGGCAGAGCCCTCGACGACCCAGGTGCTCGCGAGATGGCACAAGTCAATCAGCGAGCCCATCAAACCCGCTTACTGCCGAGATCACTATCGGCCCGGAGCTTGGACTCCTCATTGCACCCTCGGCACTCGTATTGCTGACGCGAAACGCGATGAAGCTATGGGTTGTTCGCGGTCTTTCGACCGAAATATCAGAGTGCTATTCGACGTCGTGGACTGCGTGGCTTTCCCACCGGTACGCGTCATCGCAGAGCAGAGATTGCCGCCCATTCCGCAACTGCGTTAGGCAGCTTCTGGTCCATCGCTTCAGTTGGCGCATTGCAGCGAGACGTCCGGGGGTCGGGGGAGACCGGAAGTCTCGAAGGCAGGGGCTGACCGACGTGAATGACCCAAGCCAGAAATGACGCGAATGATGTGGTGGACGACGCCCGCTCCCGGCATCGAATGTGCCAAAGAGTGATCGTTGAACAACGAATCACCGGAGGGGGCGTCCACTTGCAAGTTAGAACCATCGGCGTTGATCTCGCCAAGAACGTGTTCCAAGTGCACGGCGTGGATAGTGCGGGCAAGGTTGTCACGGATAGCCTGCGGAACCGCTCATCATTGGGCACGTGAAGTTTCCAAGCTCGGTCACACCGTGCTCGTGATGCCGCCGAGCTAGTCAACGGTCGACAAACGATGCTACGGACGAACATTAACGGGACCGTGACCTTGAATCGGGCAAGGCCGCTGCCCGAAATGGGCAAGGTCGCGTGACCCTTTTGATCTCCCGCAGTTTTCTCATTTAACTAGTATTACGCTGTGCGTAAGCGCAGAGTGAATCGATCGTCGCCCGTCCTTGGTATTGTTTTAGGTGACTGAGAGCGTTGCGCTCCACCTTGCGAGGCGAACATCAGGCAAATGGCGCCTTGGATCGATGCATATGTCCGCCGCCCTTCGCAGGCGCCCGGGGAAAAGGTGATTTCGAGGAGGCTCCAATGCAGACGAACCGTCGCGACTTGCTATTGGCGGGGTGCTGCGCCGCTTCCACCGCGCTCGTTTGGAGCGCTGCCAGTCGGCTCAGGGCCGAAGGACCCAATCCGCCGCCAGAAACCACTACAATCCGCCTCGCGAAGAACTCGAGCATCTGCATCGCCCCCCAATATGTCGTAAGCGACCTGCTGAATGCCGAGGGGTTCACAAACGTCGTTTACGTCGAATCTGATGCCGGCGTGGCGCAATCCAAAGCACTCGGGAAGGGCGATCTCGACTTCACCCTGCATTTCTCCGGTCCACTTCTTCTTCAGATCGATCGGGGCGTGAGCATCACGCTTCTGGCCGGGATTCATGTCGGCTGCTTCGAACTATTCGCCAAGGAGGGCATACGCAGCGTCGCCGATCTCAAGGGTCGAACGGTCGGCATTCAGGGGCTTGAGACAAGCCCGCACGTTTTCCTCAGCGCGATGGCGACGCTTGTTGGACTTGACCCCGCCAGGGATATTGAGTGGGTGACGAGCGCATCAGTCAAACCGATTGAGTTGTTTGCCGAGGGCAAGATCGACGCCTTCCTCGGATTTCCCCCGGAACCACAGCGTTTGCGTGCGCAGAACATTGGTCATGTCATCGCCAACAGCGCGCAGGATCGCCCATGGTCGCAGTATTTTTGCTGCATGTTGGCGGGGAATCGAGAATTCGTCCGCAAAAATCCGATGGCCACCAAGCGCGTGGTGCGCGCCATGCTGCGAGCGACAGATTTGTGCGTGAGCGAGCCCGCCCTTGTTGCGCAGCGTATGGTAGATGGGGGCTTCACGCCTCGCCAGGACGATGCGGTTCAGACGCTTGCGGACGTACCGTACAACCGTTGGCGCGACTACGATCCCGAGGACACAATCCGTTTTTACGCGCTTCGTCTGCGCGAAGCGGGGATGCTGAAATCAAGCCCTGCGAAAATTATCGCGGATGGAGCCGACTGGCGGTTCCTCAACGAGGTTCGACGTGAATTTGGAGGCTGATCCGACTACGTCGTTTCTTGGTCAGCGCCCGCTCGCTGCAACATCGCGAGCAAGTGGAGACGGCGCGTCGGTGAAGGACGGCCTCGTCGGCTTCGCATTGCACCCATCGCTGCGCACCAAATTGCTGGCGGCCTTCCTCGTCATCGAGGTGCTCCTAGTCTCGGTTGGGGTAATCGGGCTTCTTTCGCTGCGCGAAGCCGATCAGCACGCTAACCAAGTAGTTGCCCTGCAGCACAAGATCGAGGCATACCGGCAGGTGCAGCACGATACGCTTCGACAACTCCACGGCGTAGCCGCAGCGCTCGCCCTTCCGAACGAAACGACATTGGCGGGTGCGCTGCGGCAGATCAACCAGTTTGGGTACGACCTTGATCGCGTGTCGTTCGTCGCAAAGGATGAGGTTGCGCTGCTCAACCAGGTGCGCGAAGAATATGTGCGCTTCATTGCCGTAGTTTCACACGCCGTCGATCTCATCCGCCACGAGCGAGTAGCTGAGGCCAAACAGAGCGAACTCGCGGAACTCGGGCCCCTCGCGGACAAGCTCGAACGACTGACCAATCAATTGGTCAACCGGGCTGAAGCGGACATGGTCGCCGGCATAGATGCGGGCCGGCAAACCTATGCCAAATCTCAAGTGCTTGTCGCCGCCGTCGCGCTGGCAAGTTTCGTGCTTACGCTGGTCTTGGGACATGCGATCTCCCGATCTGTGATCGAACCGGTCCGCATTATCCACGACGGTCTGAATCGAATAGCAGCGGGCGACTTCACCCATAGCATTGACGTTCCCAATCGGGACGAACTTGGGGCGCTTGCGGCGCACGTCAATTCGACCTGCGAAGAACTCCTGCAGCTCTACCAAAACCTCGAGGAAGCCAGCCGCCATAAGTCACAGTTCCTCGCAAACATGAGTCATGAGTTACGGACGCCACTGAACGCGATACTCGGCTTTTCAGAGCTCCTGCTAGACGGCATATACGGCGACCTTCCAAAAAAAATGCAATCAGCCGTCGAACGTATCCAACGCAACGGCAGACATCTGCTCGGGCTCATTAACGATGTTCTCGATCTTTCCAAGATTGAAGCCGGTCAGCTTCGGCTTTCTTTAGCCGACTATTCAGTGGAGGAATTGGTTAGTGGGGTTCATATCTCCATTGAATCCCTCGCCGCCGAAAAGAACTTGAGTTTGAGAATTGCTGTTCCACCTGGTCTGCCGCCGGCGCGAGGAGACGAACGCAGGCTCGCTCAGGCGCTGTTCAATCTTGTCGGTAACGCGATCAAATTCACCGATGCGGGAGAGGTCCGGATCGAAGTGGCGACGAAAGGGGATTCGTACATATTTTCCGTCCGAGATACGGGGCCGGGCGTCGACGAAGCCGATCAAGCAAAGATTTTCCAAGAATTCCAGCAGGTTGATAATTCGATCACCAAGACGAAGGGAGGCGCGGGATTGGGCTTGGCGATCGTAAAGCGCATCGTGGAGATGCATGGTGGACGAATCTGGATAGAATCCCGCATCGGCCATGGCGCCACATTTTCTTTTTTGGTGCCGGCCCGGCTCGAGCAACAGGCGATGCACACATGACCAAGCGCGTACTGGTGGTCGAAGATCAGGAGGATAATCGGCAGATTCTGCGCGATCTGCTCGCAAGCGCAGGTTATGAAATGATCGAGGCGCACGACGGCGCAGGAGCGCTGATAGCAGCGCGAACCCAAAGCCCGGACCTGATTCTGATGGATATCCAACTGCCTATTCTCGATGGATACGAGGCGACACGGCGTATAAAAGCACAATCAGATCTCCGTCGCATTCCAATCATCGTCGTCACTTCGTACGCGCTGAGCGGCGATGAAGAAAAGGCGCGCGCGGCAGGCTGCGACGCCTACGTGGCGAAGCCGTACAGCGCCCGAAAACTACTTGAGACGATCAATCGATATCTGACATAGGTTCCAGCGCGTCGACGTGGAGCAGAAATGCATGACCCACCCAGAATCTTGATTGTAGATGATAACGAAACGAATCGCTGCCTTCTTACCGCGCGCCTCGGCGCCGAGGGTTATGAGACGGCCGAGGCCGAAAACGGCGAGAGGGCGCTCGCAGTCGTGCGTGAGGTTACGCCGGACGTTGTCCTCCTTGACGTCATGATGCCGAAAATCGATGGCTTTGAGGTCTGCCGGCGAATGAAGGGCGACGCCACGCTTGGACTTGTTCCAATCATTATGGTTACGGCGCGAACTGACTCAAAAGATGTCGTCACGGGACTTAACGCAGGCGCCGACGAATATCTGACCAAACCGATCGACCATGCAGCACTCGTTGCGCGCGTGCGCTCCATGCTCCGAATCAAGGAATTGCATGATCGAGTTGAAGCCCAGGCGCTCGAACTCGCGTCGTGGAATAGATTGCTTGAGCAACGCGTTGCCGAGCAGCTTGTGCAAATTGAACGGGTTAGCCGCTTAAAGCGTTTTCTTTCGCCACAGATAGCGGAACTGATCCTTTCTTCCTCGACATATGAGGCCTTGGCGAGCCATCGCAGGCAAGTGACCATAGTCTTCGGTGATCTGCGGGGATTTACCGCTTTTGCGGAGATCGCCGAGCCCGAGGAAGTGATGGCCGTGATGCGAGAGTATCATGCAACCTTAGGCTCCCTTATCCATGAATTTGAAGGCACGTTGGAGAGATTCTTGGGGGACGGAATCATGGTGATTTTCGGTGATCCGATTCCCTGTCCCGATCCGTGCGCGCGAGCTGTCCAGATGGCGGTCGCGATGCGAGACCGTCTGTCGGAATTATCGAGCAAGTGGCGGCACGAAAGGCACGAGCTCGGTTTTGGAGTCGGCATCGCATATGGATATGCGACGCTCGGCGCTATGGGTTTCGAGGGCCGATCTGAGTACAGCGCGATCGGGACCGTGGTCAATCTCGCGGCCCGTCTTTGTGCGGAGGCGCGCGACGGCCAGATTTTGATCGATAGCAAAGTGCGCGCGGCCCTCGACGGAAGGGTGACGGCAGAGCCCGTGGGTGAACTGACGCTCAAGGGTTTGCATCGTTCAGTAGAGGCCTTCAACGTGCTTGAGATAACTTGAGGAGATATTGATCACGAAGGGTTCGCATCGTTTCGACCGGCCCGTTGCTTTCTCCGATGCGTTTTCCCATTCTTATCGACGCACGTCGGCAAACAGGGAAATATGCAGATCGAATGCCTCTGCTTGTGGGCACATCGCGTCATTTCGCTGTGCTGCCGGACGCCTCCGGGAGGTCCGCTCGCCGAGGCACAGCAGACCAGACTTGCTCACGTTGAGTTTTTCGCATTTTGACCCCAGATGTATGGTCCGGCCGTGCGTTGCAAGAGGTTCGTCGATCTGGTGGTAAGCGGTCTTGCATCAATGTATCCGGTCTCTAGTTGGAGCTGTTTTGCTCCGGACCATCATGGATATCAGCGCGCGTGCGACCTCATTAACGGACAGGCCTCGACGGGCCATCCGGGTCACCAGTGTTCGCATGCGCTCGGAAGACCGATCCTCCATCTCTACTTATCCTCTCGCAGACCTCGGCTGGAAACTGTTGATAGGGTTACGTCATCGCCTGCTCCTCATACCGCGCAGTTCCTTTGTTCGAGGCAAGGGCCGTTCCTTCGTCCCGGCCCTGCAGAACGTCGATCGCGTCGCGCGCAGGGGCGGTCAAGGCCGGCCGTCGCGCTTGGCTTGCGGCGGGCTCCGGC
>NZ_JADPKQ010000336.1:0-844 GCF_023074015.1 Bradyrhizobium sp. 142 | reverse complement strand
CCACGAGGACGTACCGGCCGGCACCGGTGCGGCGTGTGATGATCCCGAAGCCGGGGGGCGGCGAACGCCCGCTCGGCATCCCGACGATCCGGTGGTTCAGAGCGCTGCGAAGTTGGTGCTGGAGCCGATCTTTGAAGCGGACCTGGAAGACAGCGCTTATGGCTATCGGCCCGGTCGCGGTGGAACCGACCCTGTCAAGGAAGTGCATCGGCTGCTGGGCCGGGGCTACACCGACGTGGTTGACGCCGATCTATCGAAGTACTTCGACACGATCCCGCATTCGGAACTTCTCAAATCGGTGGCGCGACGCATCGTCGATCGGCACGTCTTGCGGCTGATCAGGATGTGGTTGAAGGCGCCGATCGAGGAGACGGACGGCGATGGTGGGGGACGGCGGCGCATGACGGGAGGCAAGCGCAACACGCGAGGCACGCCGCAAGGCGGGGTCGCAAGTCCGATGCTTGCCAACCTGTCTATGAACCGCTTCCTGAAGCACTGGCGAACAACCGGACGCGGCGAGGCATTCTGCGCACATGTCGTCTCGTATGCCAACGACTTCGTCATTCTCAGTCGCGGACATGCGGCTGAGGCGCTGGCGTGGACGGAGGACGTGATGACCCGGCTCGGGCTGACGCCCAACGAGGCCAAGACCACGTTGAAGGATGCCCGCAAGGAACGCTTCGACTTCCTTGGCTACACGTTTGGGCCCGAGTACCACCGCAAGACGGGTCGCCGATACCTGAGCGCGAGCCCTTCCAGGAAGAGCGTCCAGAGGCTCAAAGGCAAAATCGATGGGCTTCTGGTCTCCGGCAACAAAGATCCGTGGCCTGAGGTACGCGACCAG
>NZ_JADPKQ010000350.1:0-49215 GCF_023074015.1 Bradyrhizobium sp. 142 | reverse complement strand
GTTGCGAGACCCGCATAATCCACCGAACCGCCGTATACGGACCCGTACGTACGGTGGTGTGGGAGGGGCGACGCCGCGAGGCGTCCCCCTATCCCGATTGTTTTGGTGCGAAAGTCTCTCACCGCGTCATTGCGAGCGCAGCGAAGCAATCCAGTGTCTTTCCGCGGAGGCAGTCTGGATTGCTTCGCTGCGCTCGCAATGACGGAGGTCGTGGTTTAGCGTTCGCGCAGTCGCCTACTGCACGTCCATCTGCAGCCCTTCCTTCGCAATGATGCCGGCGAACTTCTTCGTCTCGGCATCGAGGAAGTCGGAAAACTGCTGCGGGGTGCCGTAGTCGGCGCGGGCGCCCATCGCGAGGATGTTCTTCTTGATGTCGTCGCGCTCGAGCATCGCCTTGACCTGGAGGTTCAGCGCTTCGAGGACCGGAGCGGGGACGCCCTTCGGCAGGAACACGGCGAACCATGATGACACGTCGAAATTGGCCAGTTCTGGCGCGCTCTCGCGCATGGTCGGCAGGTTCGGCGCGAGGTCGCTGCGCTCCGGCGTGGTGACGCAGAGGCCATTGAGCGTGCCGTTCTGCACCTGCGGCAGGCTCGGATAGAGATTGTCGAACAGGATCTGGATGTCGCCGGCCAGCGCGGCCTGGAGCGCCGGGCCGGCGCCGCGGAATGGAATGTGCGTCATCTTCAGCCCGGTGAGCTGCAAGAACCAGGCGCCGGTGAGGTGAGGGCTCTGGCCGACCCCGGAGGAGGCGTAGCTGAGCTTGTCCGGGTTGGCCTTGAGGAAGGCGATCAGCTCGGCGATCGACTTGATGCCGGTCTTCGGATGCGCCGAGACGATGTTCGGGATCCGGATCATGTTGGAGACCGGCTGGAGCTGGTCCTGCTTGTAGTTCAGGTTCTTGAAGATGCTGTAGGCGATCGCATTCGGACCGGGATTGCCGATCAGGATGGTGTGGCCGTCAGGCCTGGCGCGGACCACCTCCGCCGTGCCGATCGTGCCGCCGCCGCCGGAGCGGTTTTCCACGACGGCGGATTGTCCCCAGGCGGCTTGCAGATGGGCGGCCAGCAGTCGGCCCATGACGTCGGTCGAGCCGCCGGCCGCGGCCGGCACGACGATCCGCACGTTCTCGGTGGGCTTCCAGTCGGCAAGACTCGTGCGCGGCAGGATGGCTGCGGCGGAAAGGCCGGCAACGCCAGCGAGTATGCGACGACGGGAAATCAAAGTTTTGGGCACGAATCCACTCCCCAGCTTCTTGCTTTGCAGCCGAGCGTAGGGAAGGCGACGTGCGACGGCAAGTCGCGCGGGGCGGCACGACGCCGCAGGCTGAAGGCTCAGTTAAAGCTGAGCAGCTTGAAGATGGGTGTGAGGTAACTCATCTCCTGGCCCGACGTTGGCGTCGTCCGGCTGATGAAGTCGAAGATCTTGCCGTCCTGGAGGCCGTAATTCGCAAGCCGGCGCACACGCCGGTTCCTGTCGAAATAGATCGCGATGACGCGCTGGTCGACAACCTTCTGGTTCATGAAGGCCACCATGCGCTCCGAGCGCTGCGAGATGTAGTAAAACACCTCGCCGTCGAGTGTCGCGACGGTGGAGGGCGTGCCCATCACGATCAGCACCTGGTCCTGGCTCGCACCGATCGGAATCTGCTCGAGCGCGCCGGCCGGCAGGATGTAGCCCTTCTGGAATTGTTCGCCGGTGCACCCCGCGAGCGCTGTCCCGATCACAGCTGCGGCCACGACCATGCGCCAGCGCGCAAGAAGGCCGCGCCGCTTGTCTGCGCGCAGGCTGTTTTGATTAGCTATCGTCATTGCGGAACCGATTCCGTCCCCTTGCGTCGCGCGAGGCGCTGAAGTACCGGGCGGAGGCTGTGAATGCAACACGCGCGCGCCCGCTTGCGGAAACCACAATGCTTTGGCCGTTCAATCACTTCAGGAAACCCCGGCTCGCCCCGCGCGGCACCATTGAGGCCATCTATGGCATGATCGTGACGCAGGCGCGAGAACCCATATTCTACCGCGACTTGAGCGTGCCGGATACGGTTAACGGGCGTTTCGACCTCTTGCTGCTGCATTTGTGGCTGTTGCTGCGACGCCTGCGCACCGTTTCGGGCAGCGCGGAGCTGTCACAGGCGCTCTTCGACCGCTTTTGCGAGGACATGGACGACAATCTGCGCGAGATGGGTGTTGGCGACCAAAGCGTGCCGAAGCGGATGCGGGCCTTCGGCGAGGCCTTTTACGGCCGGGCGAAGGCCTATGACGAGGCAGTGGAGGATGGCGGCGAGGCGCTGGCATCCGCCATCTGCAAGAATATCTTGAACGGTGCTGGAATGGATCAGGCGCGGCAGCTGTCGGCTTACGCCCAGGCAACGGCGGCCGATCTGGCCCGGACCAGTGAGGCGGCGCTTCTGGACGCCACCTTTGTGTTTCCACCGGCGCTTCCCGAGGATGTCACGCCATGAGCCGACCCACTGCCGGACCAGACCCTTGGCGGGTCCCCATTACCGTCGCACACGTCCCCGACACAGGCCTGCATCGCAAGCTTGAGGCTTCCGCCGCCGAGCGGCAGGCGATGGCTGAACTCGCCGGGCTGCGCGAGATCCTGTCCGCCCAGGCGGCCTTCGACGTCACGCCGAAAAGCGGAGGCCGCGTCCATGTCACGGGCTACGCGCGGGCCCGAGTCGGCCAGACCTGCGTGGTGACGCTCGATCCGATCGAGAACGAGATCGACGAGGAGATCGACCTGATGTTCGCGCCTGAGGCCGAGGTGCGGCGGCTGGCCGACCTGATCGAGGAGGGGCAGGATAACGAGGAGCCGCCCGAAATTGCCGATCCGCCGGAGGCGATCGTTGGCGGCATCATCGATCTTGGCCGGCTCGCCACCGACGCGCTGTTCCTGGCGATCGATCCCTATCCGCGCAAGTCCGGTGCGGTGTTCGAGGCTGAGGTCACGACCTCCGATCCGGGGGATCATCCGTTTGCGGTGCTAAAAGCGCTTCAGGACAAGAAGAAAGACGAATAGGCGGCCATCCTGTGCGAGGTCGTTTCTGCGACGGAACGCGAAGCGTTTGCCTGGATGGTTTGGGAGACTGGCTTATCCGCTTGATTTACATTAGCTTTGTCGCAATTCTGGCATCTTGAGCCGGATCGCCCCAAATGCAAAAGGCTGGGGGCAAGAGGTTGTTTCGGGATGACAAAACGCTATTGTCGCGCCCCGGTCGGGGCGCAGCGTGGCGCTTCGCCGATCGCCATATCCATGGCGAATCCATTTCGCGGTCCCGCTAGTTGACGACCGCATCAGACCAGGTTTCCAGGACTTTTATGCCAAGTAAGGTTCGCATCGCGCTTGACGCCATGGGGGGCGATGTCGGCGCCGCCGTGGTCATTCCAGGCGCCGCCATCTCGTTCGGCAGGCACCGCGAGACCGAATTCGTGCTGGTCGGCGACCGCGCCAAGATCGAGCCCGAGCTCGAGAAGCACCCCGCGTTGAAGGCCGCCTCCAGGATTGTCCATACCGACGTTGCCGTCAGCATGGAGGACAAGCCGAGCCAGGCGCTGCGGCGCGGCCGCAAGACCTCCTCGATGTGGCTCGCGATCGACGCGGTGAAGAAGGGCGAGGCGGATGTCGCAATCTCGGCCGGCAATACCGGCGCGCTGATGGCGATGGCACGCTTTCACCTGCGCACGTTGCCGGGCGTCGACCGCCCGGCAATCACCGCGGTGTGGCCAACCATGCGCGGTGATACCGTCGTGCTCGACCTAGGCGCCACCATCGGCGGCGATGCGCACCATCTGGTGTCGCTGGCCGTGATGGGCGCGGCGATGGCAAGCGTCTTGTTCAACAAGCCTCGCCCCACCGTCGGCTTGCTCAATATCGGGGTCGAGGAGATCAAGGGCCACGAGGAGATTCGCGAGGCTGGAGAAATGCTGCGCGCGATGAACCTGCCACAGCTCGACTACATCGGCTTCGTCGAGGGCGACGGCATCAGCAAGGGGCTGGCCGACGTCATCGTCACCGAGGGCTTCAACGGCAACATCGCGCTCAAGGCCGCCGAGGGAACCGCGCGGCAGATCGCGGCATTGCTCCGTGACGAGATGCGCAAGAGCTGGATGTCGAGGATCGGCTATCTCTTTGCACGCCGCGCCTTCCAGACCCTGCGTGAGAGAATGGACCCCAACAAGTCCAACGGCGGTGTGTTCCTGGGATTGAACGGAGTGGTGGTCAAGAGCCACGGCGGAACCAACGCCGAAGGCTTTGCCTATGCAATCGATGTTGGCTATGAAATGGTCAAATTCGATCTCCTGAACAAGATCAATCAGATGCTCAACCGCGAAGGAGGTGCGCTTAGTTCCGCGCCAACCGCGCAGGAGGCTGTTTCGTGACCAAAATTCGTTCGGTCGTGCTGGGCTGCGGCGCCTATCTGCCGGAGCAGGTGGTGACCAATGCCGAATTGGCGGCGCGCATCGACACGTCCGACGAGTGGATCGTGCAGCGCACCGGCATTCGCGAGCGGCACATCGCGGCCGACGGCGAGTTCACCTCGCATCTGGCGATCAAGGCGGCGCAGGCCGCGCTCACAGATGCCGGCGTGGACGCGCAGTCTATCGAGCTGATCTTGCTCGCGACCTCGACGCCGGACAACACGTTCCCGGCAACCGCCGTTGCCGTGCAGCACGCGCTCGGCATCAATCATGGCGCGGCGTTCGATCTCCAGGCGGTTTGCTCGGGCTTCGTGTTTGCGCTCGCCACCGCCGACAATTTCCTGCGTACCGGCACCTACAAGCGTGCACTGGTAATCGGCGCCGAGACCTTCTCGCGCATCCTCGACTGGAACGATCGCGGCACCTGCGTGCTGTTCGGCGACGGTGCCGGCGCGGTGGTGCTGGAAGCGCAGGAGCAGCCGGGCAAGGCTGCGACCGATCGCGGCGTGGTGACCACGCATCTGCGCTCGGACGGCCGGCACAAGGCAAAGTTGTTCGTCGACGGCGGGCCGTCTTCGACCCAGACTGTCGGTCATCTGCGCATGGAGGGCCGCGAGGTCTTCAAGCACGCGGTTGGCATGATCACCGACGTGATCGTCGACGCCTTCGAGGCGACCGGGCTCAATGCCGAAAGCATCGACTGGTTCGTGCCGCACCAGGCCAACAAGCGAATTATCGACGCCTCCGCGCACAAGCTGCATATCGCGCCGCAGAAGGTGGTGCTGACGGTCGACCGTCACGGCAACACCTCGGCGGCCTCGATCCCATTGGCGCTGTCGGCGGCACGCAAGGACGGCCGCATCAAGCGCGGCGACCTGGTTCTGCTGGAAGCGATGGGCGGCGGCTTCACCTGGGGTTCGGCGCTGGTGCGCTGGTAAGCCACACTCGATAAAATTTTGCCCGAATCAGCGACGATTATCGATGCGTCTGCATTGATGAGCGGTGTTGACCGCAGTATCGTAACCTCATAATTTCAGACAACAATTGTTCGCCGTGATGTGGGGCAGGGCGATGACCGATACCAGCAAAACCGTAACGCGTGTTGATCTGTGCGAAGCCGTCTACCAGAAGGTGGGCTTGTCGCGCACGGAATCGTCCGCATTCGTGGAACTCGTGTTGAAGGAGATCACCGACTGCCTTGAGAAGGGCGAGACGGTGAAATTATCCTCATTCGGCTCCTTCATGGTGCGAAAGAAGGGTCAGCGCATCGGCCGCAACCCGAAGACCGGCACCGAGGTGCCGATCTCGCCGCGCCGGGTGATGGTGTTCAAGCCGTCCGCGATCCTGAAGCAGCGCATCAACGCCCAGCACCGCACCAACGGCGACGGCAGCAAGGTACAACCGGAGGCGTAACCGCCCTCGCAAAGGATTTTGCATTTGGACAAGGCGCCGGATGCGTTCCGCACCATCAGCGAAGTAGCGCAGGAACTCGACATTCCGCAGCACGTGCTGCGGTTCTGGGAGACCCGATTCGCCCAGATCAAGCCGATGAAGCGCAGCGGCGGCCGCCGCTACTATCGCCCCGACGACGTCGACCTGCTCAAGGGCATCCGCCGTCTCTTGTACGGGGAGGGCTACACCATCCGCGGGGTGCAGCGGATCCTCAAAGAGCACGGCATCAAGTCGGTTCAGGGCCTGGCTGACAGCTCGGCCGCCGTCTCGTTCGGGGCGATCGAGGACGCCATCGGCCACAGTCTGATGGAGCCCGAGGAAGAGACGGGCGCCCGCGGCACCCTCGACACCGACGATGACGACTACCAGGGCGAAGAAGCGGAAGGCATCGACTTCCGCTTTTCGGAGACCGACGACGAGGAAATCCTTACCACCTTCCGCAAGGGCGGCACCGCACCGCCGGCCGGTCCCAGCGCCCTCGATCGGGAGCGGCTCCGACGGGTGCTCGGCGACCTCGTTGCCTGCCGGGAGATGCTGGACTTGGCGCTGAAGGACGGCTGACGCCGCATTTCGTCGTCTTTACGGTGAGTTCCGTGGATTTGAGCCGACACCAATTTGGTATCGCTCCTTGCGCAAAGCGGCGATCCTAGCTAATGGAACGGCATTCGGAGCGTGGCGCAGCCCGGTTAGCGCACTAGTCTGGGAGACTAGGGGTCGGAGGTTCAAATCCTCTCGCTCCGACCATTTTCATCTGAGATGGACCAAATTCCTGCGCAATCGCGGATCGGTAAGCTGATTTCTGTTTTTCGAACGGGCCGATGCCAGCGTCGCGCAATTGGCCGGAGCTGCGTGGACACTGCTGCTCCGGAACAGCTTTGTCGCGGGCCCACGCCCGAACGGCGAAGGTGCGCTGATGGTGCCCCACCGCTTCCAGGATGGAAGCCTGCGCGCCCTCGAGGCGTTTGGTGAACCCGCTGACGTTCAGGTCCAGGACCGCGTCGGCCGCCAAAACGGATACTGAGATGAGCGCAACAGCCGCGGCGACGGTCATTCCTTTCCATTCTGATGACTGTATCACTTAACTTTCTCAGCTATTCACCCGCTTGCCCGGATAGATGGTGCTTTTGCGTGTGGTTCAACCCCCAAAACAGGCTCGCGCACGTAATCTTGATGTAGACCCGTAACTCGGCAACGCCTGCCGTCCTTGCGGCTGCAGTCCGACCCGCCGCTTGTCGAAATCCATCTTGAAGTTATTTCGTGGCCCGGCCGGCCACTTTCGATTGGCAGGTCTTCGACAATGCCCAACGTCAAGTCCTTGCCGAACAACGAAATGCTAGGCGGTCCGTCGTAAGAGTCCCACCACCATCCTCGTCGTCTCGTCCACTAGCATCCGCACCATCCTATCCGACAGCATCTCCGCCTGGTTCAGAACCGTGTTGTGCGCCACTGCCTCAATCGCGCTGACGCAGATGAAGGTGGCGAGCCCCGGATCGATCTTGCGCATTTCCTTGCGCCGGCTTTCGAGATAGGCGCGGACGAGGGGGTGGACTTCGCGGTTGAAGGCTTCGACGTCTTTGAGCTGTCCGGTGCGCGGGATCTGCTCGGCGAGCACGTGGTGCAGTTTTGGGTCGATGCGATGGGCTTCGATCGCGACCGTGACGAGCTCGCGCACGGCCGTCTCGATCGGCATGTCCGCGACTTCGGTGAACGCGGCGCGGACGAGCCCCATGATCTCCTGGTTGTGGCGCTCGATCACGGCGGCGACGAGCGCCTCTTTGCCGGGGAAATACTGGTACAGCGAGCCGACACTGACGCCGGCGACCTCGGCGATCCGGTTGGTGCTGGCCTTCTCAAAACCTTCCCGGACCAGAACGCGAGCGGTTGCTTCGACCAGCGCGTCGACCGTCGCGCGCGACCTTTCCTGAGAGGCATTTTTCCGAGGCTTTGTCGGCGGCTTGCGGGCCATGCGGTGGCGCTTTCGAATGCGAGTAGAAAAAGCGAGTGATAGCTCGCATTATAGCCGCAAGGAGGCGCGGGCGGGCAAGCGTCCTGTCGCCGCGCCTTCGTAGCCAGTCGGGGATGTGACCATGAGCGTCGCGAAGATCGTGTCGGCCTTGCAGTTTTGCCCGGGCGGCAGGACGCTGGATGCGTCGCCGCCCGACGATCCAGGGCCCAGCTTGCAGAGCCGTTGCTTCAACGTGCTGCTGGGCCTGCTTCCGTTCAAGAAGCAGCTGGCGTCGGCCGAGGCCGTGCAGGCGCATGTGCACAAGATGGCATTGCAGCCGGCCTCGCATGAGCCGACCGGTTTGGGCCCTGGCGTCGAAGTGACCCTGACCAAAATGGGCGGGTGGCCAGTCTACTACACGGCGCCGTCTTCCGGCTACGAGGGGCGCAACTACGTCATGTTCCTGCATGGCGGCGGTTACATCAACGAGATCGTGGCTGCGCATTGGCGCCTCGTTGGCCGGATGACGCGCGGGGCGCGCACCGTTTGCGTCGTGCCGATTTATCCGCTTGCGCCGCGCGCCACGGCCAAGGAGGTCGTACCGGCGACAGCCGAACTGCTGCGGATGCTGCTGGAGGATGCCGGGTCCGCAAAGGTCACGGTGGTCGGCAATTCGGCCGGCGCTGGCGTCGCGCTCGCAGCATGTCAGTGGCTGCGCGATCGCGGACGTCGGCAGCCGAATCGGCTGGTGCTGATCTCGCCCGCCGCCGATGCGTCGGTGAGTCGCCCTGAACAGGTGACGATCGCAGCGCGCGATCCCATCCAGGACATTCCGGGGATCATCGCGGCGGGGCGGCTCTATGCCGGCGAGCTCGATGTCGGCCATCCCTTCGTCAGCCCGCTAAACGGCGCCTTCCGCTCGCTCGCGCCGATGCTGATCTTCTCCGGGACGCGCGATCTGCTCTATCCCGACAGCGTCGATCTCGCCGCAAGGGCGAGGGCGGCGGGCGTGCCGGTTGAACTGCATCTCCTGCGCGACCGGCCGCACAATTACGCGTTGATGCCGACGCCGGAAGGGCGGAAGGCACGGGCGATGATTCTTGGTGCGGTGGCTTGAGGGGCGGTGTGATCGTCGTCACACGGCGCGCCGGCGCAATGGGTCTGGCGCTGTGCAGCCCGCGCGGAGGGAATAGGCAGCCCCCGGGGCGTTTCCTCGATAATGTAGTTTTGCGGGGCCTTAGGCGTGGCCCTTGATCTCGTAGTGACCCGGCACGCATTTGTAGCGCTCGAGGCGCCAGTTGGCGTGATAAATCGGATGCTCGCCCATCCATTTCGCAAGGGGGGCCTGTGCGCCGACCGCGCACTGCATCATCGATATCTCGGGCGTCATGTTGCTGTCGGTCACGATTTCCTCGACGCAACTGCCTGAGCTGGCTGCGCTAAGCCGGCAGAGCACGGCAACGACGGTCACGAACATTCCTGTCACCTCATCGGTAGTTTCTGACCACGAAGAGGATGCAAGCGGAGTGCCAGAGCCTGTGACGCAAACAACACGCTGGCCTGGCCGACTCGCCCCAGCGTCCGGATTCCATTTGACGATTCGGATTGTAAAAAAATTACCCTTAACCCGAAGCCGGACAAATACGGGGAACCGGCAGGGATGAGCGCAGGGATGTTTGATCGTTAGGGCAGCGCCGCGCCGACGGTCCTTCACAACCCCCTCATAGCCGATAGGCTTGCAGACCGTGGACACCCGCCAAAAGAGCGGAGCCGCTTCAACGTGTATGGAAACGCGAGGGCAGAACATGAAAGTACGACCGACCGGCGTGATCCCGCCGATGACGACGCCGTTCCGGAAAGACGGCGAGATCGACTTCAAGCTCGTGGCGCCCCAGGTCGACTGGATGATCGGTGCCGGCGCTCACGGCGTTGCAGCCGGCGGCTCGACCGGCGAGGGGCACACGCTCGACCACGAGGAATATCGCGACCTGATCGCGGCGACCGTGGACGCCGTGAACGGACGCATCCCCGTGATCGCCGGCATCATCGTCGACTCCACCCGTGATGCGATCCGCCGCGGCCGGCTGGTGCGCGACATGAATGTTGCAGCTCTCCAGGTCACGCCGGTGCATTATCTGTTCAAGCCGGACGATGAGGCGATGGTGGCGCACTTCCGCGCGATGGCCGACGAGACCGGCATGCCCATCATCATCTACAACGTCGTGCCGTGGTCCTATCTGTCGCCGGCGCTGCTGACGCGGATCATGACAGAGGTGCCGCTGGTCGTCGGCGTCAAGCAGAGCGCGGGCGATCTCAAGCTGTTCGCGGACCTCATGATGATGGCGCCGGACAAGCTGATCTACAGCGCGGTCGATGCCCTGATGTATCCGTCCTACACGCTCGGTGCCCATGGTTCGATCGCCGCGATCCTGACCGCCGCACCGCATGCCTCCGTCGCGCTGTGGGACGCGGTGAAGGCGGGCGACCATCCGCGCGCGCTCGATCTGCACAAGAAGCTGCTGACGCTGTGGAACGCGATCATCGCCGACAATCTGCCGGCCTGCACGCGCTACGCGCAGACCCTCCAGGGTCTGCCCAAGACATATCCGCGCGCGCCGATGCCGGAGGCCTCGCCCGCCCAGCAGGTCGCCACCCGCAAGGCGCTGGGGGCCCTCGGCGCCTTGAGAGGACAGCGCATCGAAGCCGCGGAATAGCGCGTCAGCCGAAATAACTGACGTTGAGCATGGCAGGGCCGAGCCGCTTTTACCTGCGGATGCGGCGCTGCTACATTTTGCGCGCGACCGGCACGCCGGCGCACCCGACGAAGAAACATACCGGCAAGGGGAGGGGCTGAAGTCCCATGAAGGATTTTGCAGGAAAGATCGCCGTCATCACCGGCGGCGGCACGGGGATGGGGCGCGAGCTCGTGCGGCAGCTGGTTGCCGAGGGCTGCAATGTGGCGATGTGCGACGTCTCGGCAGCCGCGATGGCGGAGACCAAGCGGCTGTGCGAAGCCGAGAAGCTGCCGCAGGGCCTGCGCGTCACCACCCATGTCGCGGACGTCTCGATCGAAGATCATCTCAAGCGCTTCCGCGACGAGCTCGCCGAGCAGCAGAACACGGACAGGATCCATCTTCTGTTCAACAATGCCGGCATCGGCGGTGGCGGCAGCCTGTTTAGCAACACCCGCGAGCAGTGGGAGCGCACCTTCAACATCTGCTGGGGCGGCGTCTATCTCGGCGTGCGCACCTTCCTGCCGATGTTGGTCGCGGCGGACGAGGCCCACATCGTCAACACCGCCAGTGTCAACGGCTTCTGGGCCTCTATCGGCATGAACCAGGCCCACACCGCCTACAGCTCCGCCAAGTTCGCGGTGAAGGGATTTACCGAAGCGCTGATCAACGATCTCCGCCTGCACGCCCCGCACGTCAAGTGCTCGGTGGTGATGCCCGGTCACATCGGCACCTCGATCGTCTCCAATTCGCGCAAGGTGCAGAGCAATGACGGGTCCGACCGCCTCAATCCCGACGAGGTCGCGCTGACCCGCAAACGCATGGTCGCTGCCGGCGTGCCAGATGCTGACAAAATGTCGGACGATGACATCCAGGCGGTCTTCGCCGAGCGCGCCCGCAGCTTTCTCGAGGATGCGCCGACTTCGGCTGCGCAGGCCGCGAAGATCATTCTCGACGGCGTGAAAGCCGAGCGATGGCGCATCCTGGTCGGCGAGGACGCGGTGCGACTCGACGGGCGCGTCCGCGCTACGCCCGAACAGGCCTATGACCGCGCCTTCTACGAAAGTTTTACCCAGGAGGTCGGCTGGCGGCTTGGCTGAGACTGTCAGCGAAACGCGCGCCGATATAGGTATGACGTCCATCATGGCAAGACGCGCGCTGGTAATTTTTGCGTGCCATCCCTCGCGTGCTCGTGCCCATATGACAAAATCGAATGTCACGCATGCGACATGATGGGTGCGTTCAAGCGATGGTGATCTCGAACGGGTCTCATTCGGCGCACGCCAGCTTGGTTGGCGAACCAGAATAGTTTAATCAATCAAGGGTAATGCCAGCGATGAAGCGTAGCTCCCGATGATACCCGCATGCCTCTCCGACGACTGGATCCTATGCCCGGAGAGAGAGGACATCTCCGCTGAGTTCACGCGGCTGCTGACCGCGGCCCAGGATGGCGGCGCCACTATCGCCGAATGCCTGATGATCGCACGGCAACTGAAGCGTGGCGACGAACTGTCCTGGCATCGCGAGTGGAAGAAGCTTGCACAGGCCAGCCGCGAGCGAGCCGAGGCTGCGTTCGCGGAGGGCCACAAGGCGACCGCGCAGCGCAACTGGCTGCGTGCGATGAACTACTACGGCGCGGCCGCAATGCCGCTCGATCAGGCCGATGAGCGGCGCTGGGTCGCGGTGCTCGCGATGCAGGATTGCGCCCGGCGCTTCCTCGCCGCCCGCGGTCCAGCGGGCGAAGTCGTGACGGTGCCGTGGATCGACGGCCATTACTTGCAGGGCTATTTCCTGCCTGCGCCATCCGCGAACGGGCGGGCGCCCACCGTGATCTGCATCGGCGAACCCGGGCACCGTAAAGAGGAATTCCTGTTCAAGCTCGCGCCGCATGCGCGCGAGCGCGGATTCTCGATGCTGGCGCTGGACTTGTTCGGCGACCAGCGCGACGATTATCTCGACGTACTGCTTCAGCGCCGCGATCTCGAGAGCTCGATCGCCAGCGTCATGGATTATCTGGAAACGCGCAGCGACGTCGATTTCGAGCGCGTCGGGGTCCTCGCCGATGGCTGGGGCTCCTCGTTCGTCGCGCGTGCGGTGTTGCAGGAGCCGCGGCTCGCCGCGGCCGTCTGCGACGGCGGCCTGTGGGACCTGCACGAGCGCGCCTTCTTCGCCAGCCGTTTCGCGATGAGCGACGTCAGCATCGTTCCGGTGCCGCATTCGCCACTGATGGCAAGCAGCATCGACTGCCCGGTGCTTATTACGCTGGGTGAGGACGGCTGGCTCAAGGCCGATCGCGCCCGTAAGATCGTGCAGAACTCCCGGTTCGGCAGCTCCGAGATCATGCTGAAGGTGTTCACCGCGGCGGAAACCGGCGCGGCGCAGTCCCACGCGGACAATCCGAGCCTTGCCAACGAATACATCTTCGACTGGCTCGAATCGCGGCTCGGCGCTGGCGGGCGGGCCTAGAGGGGCCGGATCAGAAGTCGAGGGTGAGGCGGACGCAGGCCTTTTCGAGACGGGTTTTCAACGTCGCGAGTTTGGTGGTGAACTCGGTCAGCTCGTGCTCGTCGAACTCCTGGAAGACGAATTCCTTGATCGTCTTGTACTGTTCGTTGAGGCTTGTCAGGTGCTTTTGCGTCTTCTCGGTCAGGGACAGCCGGACCACCCTGGCGTCGGTCGGCGAGGGCCGCCGGCGCAACAGGCCCTTCTTCTCCAGTAGCTTCGACTGGGTGGTGACGAACGAGGGATCGACGTGGAGCAGCTTGGAGACGACGTTGACCGGGATGCCGTCGTCCTTGTCGAGGTCGGAGATTGCCATCAAGATCAGCCATTGCGGGCCGCTGATGCCGAGCGTCCTGGCCCAGAACTGGCGCAGCTCCTCGAGATACATATTGATTGACGATATCTCCCAGGTGAAGCGCTTGATGATATCCAGATTGCCGATGGAGCGCAGGCGCGCTCCCTCTTTCCTCGTCGCGGACACAGCGTCACTCCCGTGAACAGATTCTTCAGGCAGGCGTTCTGGCAGCTCATAGTTCACGCAAGCCTGCCTTGACGCAAGTGCCGAGCAGGGTAATTTTGTCAGTAATATTACAAAGATGATGACGTCAGCATGTTGGCCAGCCCGGGGTGTTGCGCCCAAGGCACAGGTTTAGTGAAACCACAAGGCTTATCCAATAAACTATTTTGATTAACAGAACGGCGCAGGCATATTGATCCGTGACGGTGGGGGGTCTCGATCGTCCCGTTGCAGGTGGTTCGCTCACGTTCCTCACGTTCAAGCAGGTGCGTCCGAAAGCGCGAAGCGGCCGAGCGGATTGAAGAGACGGGGATTGGGGGCCTCACGGTCCGGTCTCCGCAAAATGAGCAACTTGGAGATTTTAAATGAAAATGGTGAAGAGCCTATTGCTCGGCACTGCGGCGGGTCTGATCGCCGTGAGTGGAGCCCAGGCGGCCGATCTTCCGGTCAAGGCCAAGGCGGTCGAGTACGTCAAGATCTGCTCGCTGTATGGTGCTGGATTCTACTATATGCCGGGCACCGATACCTGCATCAAGCTGGGCGGTTATCTGCGCGCTGACGCGATTCTTGGCGGCGCAGGCGACTATAATTTCCAGCAAGGCGCGAACGCGGGATCGAACAACCGTCTGACCAACTACTATACCGGCCGCGCTCGTTTCGACTTCAACGTCGACACACGCACGGCGACCGAGTACGGCGTGGTGCGAACCTACGCCGATTTGATCTTCAGCTGGGATTCTCAGACGGTCACCGGCAGCAATCCCTCGACGTTCTCAACCGGTTCCGCCTCGCTCGGCCTCTACCATGCGTTCATCCAGTTCGCTGGCTTCACCTTCGGCCGCACGGTCTCGATCTTCGATGCCCCGTGGCAGAGCTATCCGGCTGGCGGTCCTGATACGCTTCCGGGCGGCAGCAACCACGTCAACGGCGTGAACCAGGTTGCCTACACGGCTGACTTCGGCCAGGGCATCACTGCTTCACTCGCGTTGCAGGACGAGACGACGGCGAACAACGGTCAGTCGAACCTTTGGAACGTGTCGTCGGGTACGGCCGCTCAGTTCGTGACGGGCGTCTATGGTGCCAACGCTTGGGGTGGCACGCGTTCTCCTGACATCATCGGTCAGGTCCGCGTCGACCAGGCCTGGGGTCTGGCCCAGATCTCGGTTGCCGCGCATGACCTCCATCCTGCCTACTACGGCGCGACGGAAGTCACCGGTCACCCCTCCGACAAGTGGGGTTGGGCTGTGCAGGGAGCGTTGTCGATCAAGAACATCCCGACCGGTGCGGGCGACAACATCAACCTGCAGGCCGTCTACACGGATGGCGCGACTCGCTACAACTTCCAGAGCCTGTTCCCGCAGAGCTTCTTCATGTTCAGCGGTAGCGGCGCTGGCGCGTATCAGAGCACCGGTTTCGCCGGTCTTTCTGACGGCGTCTTCGGCGTTGGTACCGGCATCGATACCGTCAAGACCTGGGGCCTCCGTGGTGGCTATACCCACAACTGGACCCCGAACTGGGCGAGCGCCGTCTACGGCGGCTATGCCCAGTTGAAGTACGGCAATGCCGGCAAGGCCCTGATCTGCGGCAACTTCGCTGCTATCGCGCTCGCGGGTGCTACCTGTAATCCGGACTTCAACTTCGCGGTCATCGGTGTCAACACGGTGTGGACTCCGGTCAAGAACCTGGCATTCACTGCTGACCTGAGCTACTCGCATCTGGACCAGAAGTACTCTGGCACCATCGCGAGCCCGGGCATTGCCACCGCTGCGAAGCCGGCGGCCGTGTACGAGCTGAAGGACCAGAACTCGATCAGCATGCTCCTCCGCGCTCAGCGCAACTTCTAAGATCGATCGCGTAGATCGATCAGAGAACCCCGGCGGGACACCGCCGGGGTATCTTGCGAGATGGGCTTTCGGAAAATCCGGGCAGCCCGTGCAGCCGACGAAGACGAGCCATGCGGTTCGATCGGCCTCAATCTTATTTACTTACCTGAGCTACTAAGCTATATAGCTGCCAGCCGATTTCGAAAGTTACGGCTCTTAGTTTGATGCTAAGCCTCCAGGAACCTCCGGCAATGCCCTGCCGGAGGTTTTTCATTTTGGAGAAGCCGAAGCGGCCTCAGCCGCGCATGATTCGCGCGCGGGAATTCGGCCGGTAGGCGAGGCGGCTGTGGCCGGCGCAATAGGACTGGCCGTCGGGCGCGGCGTTGCCGCAAAAGCAGAAATCCTCCGCACCGGGCGTCGAGATCGGCCAGCGACAGCGGTTCTCGGCGAGCTCAAGCAGCGAGCAGCGATTAGCGTCATCGATCGGCCCCGTGACCGCAGGGGCGCCGGTCTCGCCATAGAGCGTCGCAAGCATTTCATATTGCAGCCGCGGCACCGCCTTGGGCGCGCGGGCGAAGCTCCTGTCGGGCTTGCGCTCGTCGGTCGACCTGCCGCGCGTCAGATTGAGCCGCGATAGCTTGCCGATTACGGCGTTGCGGCTGACGCCAATGTCGGCGGCGATCTCGCGGCAGGACAGGCCGGCCTCGAAGTGCTGCTTCAGAAGTTCGATTCGCTCGTCGGTCCAGGTTGGTGAGAGAACAGGCATTTGTAGCGGTCCCAGGTTGCAGATCTCGGCCATCCGCCTTTCGAGATCCGTCCGCCTCACGTTGGCGCGCGTTCACGTCCTGCCATTGTCGCGAATCGACAGAAGCCCATCCTTGATGGCGAGACGGATGCCTTCTTCGATCAATGTCCGCGCAACGCCGGGAACGCTGGTGCCGTGGGTGCCCTGTCTCACCAGCTTTTCGAGATAGGTGATGGTCGAGAGCGCCAAGGTTACGGGAATGCGGTCAGTCTCGGCTTTTTCGGTGGCCATGGCCCGAACGCTAGCCTCTTACTCAGGTACATAAAAGTAACGATTAAGACTCTATTTAGGTTCGGTGGCGGAAGTCAAATCCAGATTGCAACTGTTCTTGAGGTTATTGGAATCGCTAGAGAAAATATCCACGACGGCGTGCGCCGCGCCGGTATCCCGTGCGGCGGAGGAGCTGGACCGGAGAATGGCGGTGGAGCTGGACCGAAGAAGAGAGACAGGCCGATCTAGCCGTGCACGATCGCCTTTTCGATCATGCAATGAATGCCCTTGGAGCCGTTGACGGTCTGCGTCACCCGCAGATCGGCGGCCAGGCTGCACAGCGTGTAGGCGTCCTCGCGCGACAGGTTTCGCTTTTCGCCTAGCAGCACGATCATGTCGCGCAACGCCCGTACTACGCACTGGTCGAGGTCGGGGTCCATCGCCATGGTCATGTAGTGCGACGACGTCTCGGCGCGGGGATAATCGAGCCGCAGGTCCTTGCGCAGCGTTAGACGGAAGCGGCCCTGCAGCGCGGTCTCGATCGCGGTGACGCAGACCTCGCCGTCGCCCTGCACGCCATGGCCGTCGCCGCAGGAGAACAGTGCGCCCGGGACGAACACCGGCAGATACAGCGTCGCGCCGGTACCCAGCTCCTTGTTGTCGAGATTGCCGCCCATCGCGCGCGGAATCAGCGAGGAGATGCGGCCCCAGGCCGGCGGCGGCGAAACGCCCATCACGCCAAAGAACGGTTTGAGGGGGAGGTCGAGGCCCCACGGCATGTGGCCGACCATCCGCGCCCGATCCAGGGGGATGTTGAGGATACGCGTCTCGTGGAAATCGTCGGGCAGGGTGCCGGACAGCGGCCTGATCAGATTCCAGCCCCAATCCTGCCGAAGCTGGACGTCGAGGATTGCGACCTCCAGCACGTCGCCGGGCTCTGCCCCGTTGACGGCGACCGGACCGGTGAGGATATGGCCGGGCAGCATCCGCTCGGATTTCGCATGCACCTCGAACAGCTCCGGCGGAACGTGAAACTGGTTGCGGTCCGGCACCACGTCCGGCCCGCCGCTAATAGTGTCGATCGTGACCTCGTCGCCGCTGTCGATCGTCAGCACCGGCTTGAGCCTGGCTTCGAAGAAGCCCCAGTGGCAGGTTTCCGGGCTTGAATGCAGGTGGTGATGGGTCATCGGCCACGTCCAGTTGGTTTCATCTGAATTCGCCATGAGAACCTGCAAAGGCCGGGCTTGACCAGGCAATCGATCCTCTTCCAAGAAGACTTCCGAAGATGGACCGGCGGGTCAAGCCCACGCGCAACAAGCACGATCATTCCAGCGAGGCTCCCCTGCTTTTTGTCCTCTCCAAGACTTTCGGCGCCGCGTTGCTGCCGATCAATCTCCTGGTCGAGCTCGGGATGCTGTCGCTCGTGCTGATGGCGACGCGCTTTGCTGCGGTCGGCCGCAAGCTTGCAGCGGCCACGCTGATCCTGCTGGCATTGGCGGCGTTTTCTCCGCTCGGCAATCTCTTGCTCTATCCGCTTGAGTCGCGTTTTCCGCCGTGGGATTCGTCGCACGGTGCGCCGGACGGCGTCATCGTGCTCGGCGGCTCCGTCGACACCGACCTGTCGGCGGCGCACCACACGCCCGTCGTTTCGCATGCGGCGGATCGTTTGTTTGCGCCGGCCGAGCTCGCGCGCCGTTATCCCAATGCGCGCATCATCTTCACCGGAGGAACCGCGAACCTGGTCTCGACCGATGCCAGGGAAGCCGACTACTCTGCGCCGATCCTGGAAAATCTGGGGGTACCGAAGGAACGCCTGATCCTGGAGCGGAATTCGCGCAACACCTACGAGAATGCAATCTTCACGAAACAGCTGGTGACGCCGAGGCGGGGAGAGCGCTGGATTCTGGTCACGTCAGCCTTTCACATGCCGCGCTCGATGGGGATTTTTCGCAAGGCCGGATTCAATGTTGAAGCCTATCCCGTGGACTGGCGGATGGGCGGGCGTGACGACCTTTTCTCCTTCACCAACATCGGTGCCGATGGGCTCGGCAGAACCGACGTGGCCGTGCGCGAATGGATCGGTCTTCTGGCCTACCGCCTCATGGGCAGGACCGACGAGTTGCTTCCGGCACCTGCCAAGGACTAGAACGAGGCTAAGAAACAACAACGCCCGCGCGTGATCGCCGGCCGGGAGAACGCCATGCCGCAGCAGAGTGCAGACACGATCGATCTTGCCGGCCTCGCCGCCGATCTCAATAGCCTGTTGCGGCTGAAGACGACGGTGATCGGCATGAAGCTGTTCGCGCACATCGCGGAGATGGAGGCGATCCCGAAGATCAGGCGGCCGAACGCGATCCATACCACGGACCAGATCGTCAGCATGGCCGCGCGTTTGGGCTGGACCGTCGGCATCACCGCCGATGATCTCGTCGGCGCGCAGTGCCGCGCGGTGATTGGCCTTGCCCCGCAGGACGACAAATGGCTCGCCGGCGAAAACTATGTCGGTGTCTGGCACGGCACGGCCGAGGATGCCCGCAAGCGCCAGGAGGCGCTGGACGTGGTTCCGTTCGGCCCGTACCACGCGCTCGCGGTGAGTCCGCTTGCGAGCGGCCGGCTCGATCCGCCGGACATCTGCCTCGTTTACGCAACGCCGGGGCAGATGATCATCCTCATCAACGGTCTGCAATATACCGGCTACAGGAAGTTCGAATGGGGCGTGGTCGGCGAGACGGCTTGCGCGGATTCCTGGGGGCGGGCGCTCAAGACCGGCGAGCCCAGCCTGTCCTTGCCATGCTATGCCGAACGGCGCTATGGCGGCGTGCCGGACGAGGAGATGCTGATGGCCCTGAAGCCTCGACACCTCGCCAAGGCGATTCTGGGCATGAAGGCGCTGGCCAAAAACGGCCTACGTTATCCGATCCCGCCCTATGGAATTCAAAGCGACGTCCGTGCCGGCATGGGCGTGAGTTACGCGAAGAAGTAAAGGTCGACCATGAGCTCAACGAAATTCGATATCGTCGTCTATGGCGCGACCGGCTTCACCGGCCAGCTCGTCGCCGAATACCTGACGACGCATTACAAGAACGACAACGCGCTCAAATGGGCGATGGCAGGCCGTAGCCTCGGCAAGCTGAAATCGGTGCGCGATGCGATCGGTGCGCCCGGGAACACGCCGCTGCTCGTGGCGGATGCGTCGGATGCGGCCTCGCTGAAAGCGATGGCGGAGCAGACGATGTCGGTGATCAGCACCGTTGGGCCGTATCTGCTCTACGGCAACGAGCTTATTGCGGCGTGTGCTGCTACGGGTACCGATTATTTCGATCTGTGTGGCGAGGTGCCGTGGATGCGTCGCATGATCGATGCCCATCTCGGAACCGCGCAAGAGTCGGGCGCGCGGATCATGTTCTCCTGCGGCTATGACTCGATTCCGTTCGAACTTGGGACTTTCTTTGTTCAGGAAGAGGCCAGGCGCGTGCTCGGTACGCCTGCACCGCGCGTCAAGGGGCGGGTGCGCGAAATGCGCGGCACCTTCTCCGGCGGAACCGCCGCAAGCGGCCGAGCGATCTTCGAGGCCGCATCAAAGGATCCGAGCCTGTTGGCGCTGGTGCGCGACCCCTTCGCGCTCACGCCGGACTTCCAAGGGCCAAAGCAGCCCCCCGGCAACAAACCGATCTTCGACGAGGATCTGCAGACCTGGTTGACGCCGTTCTTCATGGCTAACATCAACACGCGCAACGTGCATCGCTCCAACATGTTAATGGGTTTTCCTTACGGGCGTGAGTTCGTGTACGACGAGATGCAGATCGCTGGGCCCGGCGATGAGGGCGAGGCCGAGGCGAAGCGCATCGTGGCTGCCAATAACCGCATGGCTACGCAAGCCGGTCCCAAGCCGGGAGAGGGGCCTTCGAAAGAGGAACGCGAGAACGGACTCTACGATTTGCTTTTTGTCGCGATCGATTCCGACGGCCGCCAAGTCCGTGCGTCGGTGAAAGGAGACCGTGATCCCGGCTATGGTTCGACCTCGAAGATGATCGCCGAAAGCGCGCTCTGTCTGTTGCGCGATGCGACCGACGTGCCTGGAGGGATCTGGACCCCGGGCGCGGCGATGCAGCACAAGCTGATCAAGCGGCTGCAGGAGCATGCGGGACTGACGTTTGAGGTGGAGCGATAGGCGCAGTCACGCGCCACAATCACGGTGTCATAGCCCGGCCTTGACCGGGCGATCCAGTATCCAGAGACGGCAATGATTGAGCCGAGAGGCCGCGGCGTACTGGATGCCCCGCCTGCCGCCTTCGCTAAAGCTTCGGCGCCCCGGGGACCTCAACCCCGGCGAAGCCTTGGCGTAGCCGGGTCGCGGGGCATGACAGAGTCCTTCTTCACACTGCCCGCGCATCATACGCGTACATGAAGTCCATCCCCCTGGCGCCGAGCGGCAACAGCCATTTCATCATCTGATTCCTGACCCAGGCGCCGGTGGCGCTGAATTCGCGCTTGCTGTTGCCGTTGCGGCGCGCCATTGCCACGATCCTCTCGGCGCGCGGGCGCCGCTCGGCCTCGAATACCTGGAAAGTGGCGCCGAGGTCCTGGCCATCCTGCATCAGCCGGGCGAGCCGCATCGCATCCTCCAGCGCCAGCGAGGCGCCTTGGCCGGCATGGGGGCTCGTGGCATGCGCGGCGTCACCGATGAGCAACGAGCGCTTGCGCGACCAGGTGGGCAATGTCGCCACATCGAGCGTGTCGGTCACGACGATGTTCTCGGCGGCCTCGATGATATCAGGGATCGGATCGTGCCAGCCGCGATGGAAGCCGCGCAGATGCTGCTTCAGTGTCCCCTCATCGAGCGCGCGGAACATCGCGGCATCCATGCCGTGCGCCGGCTGCGTGCTCCACCACATCACGCCCTCGTTCGGATCCGGGCTGCAATAGCCGTAGCCGAAGAAGCCACTCTGGCCGAAGGTAGTCTCGACGTGCCTGCCGATCGGTCTGCCGTCGAGGACTGCGTGCGGCACGAACCCGCCAAAGCCGATCAGCCCGGTGTTGAACGGCACGGGCCCATCCGGAATCACCTGGCGTCGGACCACCGAATGCACCCCGTCCGCGCCGATCAAGAAGTCGCCCTCGGCGGTGGTGCCGTCGGCGAAATAGACGATGATCGGTTGGTCGCCGCGGTCCTCGATTCTGATCAGGCGCTTGTCGAAATAGAGCGAGACGCAAGCACACCAGGCCTTGTCGATCAGGATCTCGTTCAGCGTTGCGCGGCAAACGTTGACCGCGGGCTGCCCGAAGCGCCGCTCGAGGTCGCGATTGATCGAGCCGAGTCTCTCGCCGCCTTGCGAAAAGAAGTCGAAGGATTCCGCGATCGAGCCGCGGCTGATCAACTCGCCGGCGAGCCCGATCTCGTCCATGACATACATGCCGTTGGGCGCGATCTGGAGACCGCCGCCGATGCCCTTGGAATAGGGCCAGGCTTCGTAGATCGCGGACTCGATGCCGGCCCGGCGCAGCAGGATCGCGGTGACGGGCCCGGCGATGCCTGCGCCGATGATCAGCGCCTTGCGGGGACGGTAAGGCATGGCTTGCTCCCGACGTTTCGGTAGTGCTAGGAGAATTAAGGTTGCTAATTCTCTTAGCAACTAAGATATATCTTCGCTAAGATATGAGGTCGGCCTTGTCAAGGGCAAAGGCGCGCACGGCGTTGTTGCAGCAGCTCGAGGAAGCGATGCGGCGGTCCTCCGCGCAGGGCGTGCTCTATGGGCAAACCGTTGCGAACGTGGCGGGAATTGCCAACTCCGACCTCGAATGCATGGACATCCTCTATCTCGAAGGGCGCGTCACAGCAGGCCGGCTCGCCGAGGTGACAGGCCTCACGACGGGCGCCATCACGGGCGTGGTCGACCGGCTCGAGAAGGCAGGGCTGGTGCGCCGCGAGCGGGATGAAAACGACCGGCGCAAAGTCTTCATTGCTGTCGTGCCGGAGGCAGCCATGAAGATCGGCCAGTTCTACGTGCCAATGCAGCAGGCAATGGAGAAAGTGTTCAATACCTATTCCGACGAGGAACTGGTGCTGCTGCTGCGCTTTGCGACGGAGGGTTACAAGGGCGTGCTCGCGGCGACCGAGGCGCTGAAGGGACTGCTCGACACGCCGCCGGAGAAGCGTCCAGATCTCAAGCTGAAGAAGCTTCGTCAGCCCTGAGCTTGTGCACTTGCGCGGCTGCGATCATGCCCCACATCGCACCCAGCATCATCCAGAAGTGCCGCCAATGGTCGGTGTCGATCACAAAGCTCTCGCCGACGGTGCCGATGAACGCAGAGAAGACGGCGAGATAGGCGCGCTGCCATGGCACGCGCACGAAGATGTGCCGAAAACCCATGATTACGGTGGTGAAGACCAGCGCGGGATAGCAGACGCCGGAGAGCCAGCCGCCGGACATGAAGGCGTTGAGATAGGAATTGTGGGTGTCCTCGGGAAAGAACCGGTGGAATTGCAGCGGCCCAATGCCGAACGGCAGGTCGAGCGCCATCTCCGCGCCGAGGATGTGCCGGCCGAACCGGCCGAAGCGGCCTTCGTCATAGCTCTGATCGAAGCTCGCGCGCTGCTTGAACATCTCCGCGATGGGATCGAATGACAGCAGCACCGCGATCAGCGCTAGCCCCAGCACCGCGGCGACGGTCGTCATGATGATGATGCGTGAGCGCTGCGCGTTGGTTCGGCTGGTCAGGACCATCAGCGCCAGCATGAAAGCGGAGGTCAGGACCAGGCCGCCCCAGGCCGCGCGGGAGAAGGCGAGCAGGATCGCCAGCGCCATGATGCCGAAGGCAATGACGTTGCGAAACGCCTTGCCCAGCCGGTCGGAGACCGCGCTCTGCAGGCAAAACAGCGCCGGCAAGATCAGGAAGGCGCCGAGCACGTTGGGATCCTTGAAGGTGCCGCGCGCACGCTCGTACAGCGTCAGCAGGTCGCGTCCGCCGGGAACGAGGTTGAAATAGCCCGCGATCGCCGAGAGCGCAGCGATCATCGCGCCGACCACGAGGCCACGGCGCAACATGTCGAGCCGCGCCGTCGTGTCCTCGGAAATCACCATGGCGAAGAACACAACGGTTACTGCCATGTACCAGGAGGTTGCGATCCAGCTTGCGACCTCGGACTGCTCGAGCAGCGGGATCGCGGAAATGGTGTAGCCCACGTTGAGCAAGACCAGCAGCAGCAGCAGCGGTATCAGCACCAGCCTCAGACGCAGGCCGGTGGCGAAGAAGGTGACGGTTGCAAGCAGCGTCACGATCTCGTACGGGCTCGGCTCGATGAAGACGATCGCGCCGGCGACGCCGACCAGCCACACCAGCGCGCGCTGCAAGGCCAGCACGCCGGGTGCAGCGCGAGCCGCTGCACTCAAATCCCCAGCTGTTGCCGCATACGCCATCAAACGCTCACACGCTTACGCAAGTGCACACACAACTTCCGCCGTCATGCCCCGCCTTGTGCGCGCTTGCGCACCGGGGCGGGGCATCCAGTACTCCGCGCTATCAGTGGCGACGCTCGCCGCCGGCGTTTACTGGATCGCCCGGTCAAGCCGGGCGATGACAGCGCGTTCTTGACGCATTCATCTCAATACGCGTTCTCGTTCTTGGTCAGCAGCGCGATCGGCGTCTTCAGGAGAATATAGAGGTCGAACAGCACGGACCAGTTCTCGATGTAGTAGAGATCGAACTCGACGCGCTTCAGGATCTTCTCTTCGTTGTCGATCTCGCCGCGCCATCCGTTGACCTGGGCCCAGCCCGTGATGCCGGGCTTGACGCGGTGGCGGGCGAAATAGCCGTCGACGGCTTCGTCGAACAGGCGGCTCTGAAGCTTGCCCTGCACCGCATGCGGTCGCGGGCCGACCAGGGAGAGATTGCCGGAGAAGATCACGTTGAAGAGCTGCGGCAACTCGTCGAGGCTGGCCTTGCGGATGAAGCGGCCGACGCGGGTAACACGCGGATCGTTCTTGGTCACGACCTTTGAAGCCAGCGGGTCGGCCTGATCGTGATACATCGAGCGAAACTTGTAGACATCGATGCGCTCGTTGTTGAAGCCAAAACGCTTCTGGCGGAACAGCACCGGGCCGCGGCTGTCAAGCTTGATCGCGACCGCGACCAGTGCCATCACCGGAAGTGCGGCGATCAGGGCGAGACTGCCGACCACGCGGTCGAACAGCCATTTCATCACCAGGTCCCAGTCGGTGATCGGCGCCTCGAACACGTCGAGCGTCGGCACCTCGCCGAGATAGGAGTAGGAGCGGGGACGGAAGCGCAGCTTGTTGGTGTGAACGGACAGGCGGATATCGACCGGCAGCACCCATAGCTTCTTCAGCATCTCCAGGATGCGCGTCTCGGCCGAGATCGGCAGCGCGAACAGCACGAGGTCGACGCGGGTGCGGCGGGCGAACTCGACGATGTCGTCGACCTTGCCGAGCTTGCGCGCGCCGGCGCAGGTGTCGAGCGCGCGGCTGTCGTTGCGGTCGTCGAACACGCCGAGCACGTGGATGTCGGTATCCTCCTGCGCGTTGAGCGCCTCGACGAGTTGCTCGGCGCTGCGGTCGGAGCCGACGATGATGGTGCGGCGGTCGAGCCGACCCTCGCGGGCCCAGGCGCGCACCAGAGAACGCAGCACAAGACGCTCGGTAAGCAGTGCGGCGAGTCCGAGGAAGTAGAACGCGGCAAGCCACAGCCGCGACACCTCACCCCCGAGCTTGGCGAAGAAAGACGCGCCGATGAACAGCAGGAAGACGAACGACCAAGACGAGATCATTCGCGTCATCTGCCGAAGCTGCCCGCGGAACAGCTGCACCTGATAAATGTCGGCGGCTTGAAAGCAAATCACGGCAGCGATGGCCACCGCGAAGATGGACGCGAGATAGTCCCAGCGAAAATCGGTGAGCGGCATGACATAGCCGACATAGATCGCGATGCCGACGAGGCTCAACACGACGAAATCGATCGCACGCACGGCGCCGGCAATCACGATCGGCGAATAGGCGCGAGCGACCTTCTGGTTGACGACGTCGAGCGCGGCGGGCGTCAGGCGGCGACGGCGTTCGACAAAGGGCTGGTCGGCCGGCTTGGCCGCGGCGCTGGTCGCGGCATCGAGCATCGAGCGTGCGTTGAGCGGTTCCACGGGCGTCCCTGTCCATTCCAAGAACCGGCGGCGCAGCCTCCTGCGCCCCGGGCGAGAATCCCCTGGCTCACCGGATAGCGGACAAATCGGAAGAATCTCTAAAGCGGTCTTAAGGATGGTTAATGATTGGCAAATGCGTCGCGGTAGCCCGCGAGCACGCCGTCGACCATCGCCTGCTGGGAGAAATGCGCCGAGATGCGCTGGCGCAGCGACACCGCACGCTGGATGGTCGCCTGCGGGTTATCGAGCGCAGCCGCAATCGCCTCGGCCATGGCCTCCGCGTTGCTGGCGGCGAACAGGGCAGGGCTTTCGGCGCCGAAGATTTCGGGGATACCGCCGACGTGGGCCGCAATCATGGGAATGCCGGCAGCTCCGGCTTCGATGACCACATAAGGCATGGAATCGCCGCGGGAGGGGACGACCAGAAGCCGTCCCTTGGAAAAGCCGTAGCGCGCCTTGACGTGGCCGATGAAACGGATGGCGCGGTCAAGGCCGAGCCTCTCGACTTGCGCCTTCAACGACGCCGTCTCCTCGCCGTCGCCACCAAGCGTCAGTGTGACCTTCCTGCCGTTCGCGTGCAGGCGCGCGACTGCATCGACCAGGAGGTCGGCGCCCTTGATGTGCCGGAACTCGCCGACATAGGCGAGGTCGGTGGCATCCTCGGTGGTGACGACCGGCTCGAATTCCTCGGGCGCGACGCCGTTGAAGACGCAATGCACCACGCCCTTCGGCGTGCCGACGATGCGCTGATAGGTGTCGCGGGCAAACGCGCTCTCGAACAGGAACAGGTCTGTCGAGCCCATCAGCGCCCGCTCGAGCCGCGCGTAAAACTCGCCCTTGATGGTGTTGAGGGGATAGTGCAGCGAGCCGCCATGCGGCGTGTAGATGCGGATGATGTCGTCGGAGCGCCGCCGCATGCGGACAAAGGCGCCGGCCTTGGCGCCGTGGCCATGCAGAACGTCGGGCTTGAGCTTGGCGATCAGCTGCCGCATCCGGAGCCACACCAGAAAATCTTCCGGCGACGGATCGCGGCGGATCGCCATCCTGTGCACGCCGAGCCCCAGCCGCGGCGCGAGCTCGGCCAGCGCCTTGTCCGCGCGCTCGCCGCCGGTGAGGCTGTCGGCGAGAATGCCGACATGATGGCCGCGGTCGACCTGTCCGTTGGCGACGTCGAGGATGTGCCGGAAAATGCCGCCCACGGGCGCGCGCACGGCGTGCAGGATGCGAAGCGGCTGGTCGGGAGAGGGGGGCATGATCAAAACCAGCGCTCGACGGCGAATGCCGAACAAAGTTCTCGAAATATTGAGATGGATTAAGGGGGCCTCGTGGTTAACAAACAGTGCGTCGGCGCCCGCGCGACGCGCGACAGGGTGCGATTAACCCAGCAGCAACCTTAATGGAGTGTAATCGGGCCGGTCGAGGTAGAGTTGCGGCGTTGCCCTGCGGGAGTGTTCGATGCGTTTAGCGTTCTGGCGTGCCGGCAAGGACAAGGCGGTGATCGAGCGGGCTGTTTCCAAGCCTAAAGCCGAACCCAAGCCGACGGTCGAAGCAAAGCCCGCGCCCGTCGCGGCCAAGCCGGCGCCAGTCGAATCCGGCGATATCGATCTGCATGCGCTCGGGGGCGCGCTCGTCCGCAAGCGCGGCTGGATCGTCGTGCCGACGGTGCTGGCGCTCGTCGCCTCGGTCGCCGTCGTCAATCTGGTGACGCCGCGCTACAAATCCGAATCGCGGATTCTGATCGACGGCCGCGAGAACGTGTTCCTGCGGCCGAGCAGCGACCGCGGCACCGAGGAGCGGCAGGCGCTCGACCCCGAAGCCGTGACGAGCCAGGTGCAACTGGTGCTGTCGCGCGATCTTGCGCGCGACATCATCAAAAAGAACAAGCTTGCGGAGCGGCCCGAATTCGATCCGGTGCTGCAGGGAATTTCGCCGCTGAGGTCGCTTGCGGCGCTCGTCGGCATCGGCCGCGATCCGTTCTCGATGACGCCGGAAGAGCGCGTACTTGACGCCTATTACGACCGCCTCCAGGCCTACGCCGTCGACAAGTCCCGCGTGATCGTGGTCGAATTTCAGTCGGCCGATCCCGAGCTTGCCGTGCGCGTCGCCAATTCGATCGCCGACGGCTACCTCGCGCTTCAGCAGAATGCGCGCCAGGATCAGGCGCGCAATGCGAGCCAGTGGCTTGCGGGCGAGATCGAGAATCTGCGCAAGAAGGTCTCCGACGCCGAGACGAAGGCGGAGGATTTTCGCTCCAAGTCGAGCCTGTTCGTCGGCACCAACAACACCACGCTGTCGAACCAGCAGATGGGCGAGGTCAACACCCAGCTCAACAATGCCCGCGCGATGAAGGCGGACGCCGAATCCAAGGCGCGGCTGATCCGCGAGATGCTCCAGAGCGGCAAGCCGATCGAAGCGTCCGAGGTGGTGAACTCCGAATTGATGCGGCGGCTGTTGGAGCAGCGGGTGACGCTACGTGCGCAGCTCGCCGAACAATCATCCACGCTGCTCGGTAATCACCCGCGGATCAAGGAACTGAAGGCGCAGCTCGGCGATCTCGACAATCAGATTCGCGACGAAGCGGCCAAGATCTCGCGGTCGCTTGAAAACGACGCCCGCATCGCCAGCGGCCGGGTCGACGGCCTGACCGCGAGCCTCGAGCAACTGAAGAAGCAGGCGACTTCGACCAACGGCCAGGACGTCCAGCTCCGTGCGCTGGATCGCGAGGCCAAGGCGCAGCGCGACCTGCTCGAGACTTATCTCGCCAAGTATCGCGAGGCCAGCACCCGCGAGAGCATCGATACGGCGCCGGCGGAGGGCCGCATCATCTCGCGCGCTGCCGTCTCGAACACGCCGGCCTATCCGAAGAAGTTGCCGATCGTCCTGATCGCGACGCTGGCGACGCTGCTGCTCTCATCCGGTGTCGTCGTCACCGGCGAACTCCTGCGCCAGACCGCGCCGCGCGCAGTCGCCGCGATCATGCCGGCGCAGGCGCAAATGCAGGCGCCGATTCGCCGTGAGTCAGCCGTCAACGAGACAGTCATGGAGACCGCGCCGATCCAACCCGAGATGACGGCCGATGCCGATGTCGATGTCGATGCTGGTGTCAGGGAATTCGCCGAGATCGGGCAACTGGCCGATAGCTTACGCGCCGCGGGTGCGGCGGCGAAGAAGGTCACGGTGCTTGGCACCGCGTCGGGCGATGCCATCACGCTGTCGACGCTGACGCTCGCCCGCCATTTGGCGCGCGAGGCCCGTGTCGTCGTGGTCGATCTCGCCGCGTCCTCGCCGACGATTGCCGCGATCGCCGTCGATGCTTCGGCGCCCGGTCTTGCCGAGCTGATGCAGGGCGAGGCGTCGTTCGCGCAAGTCATCACCCGCGACAAGCTCTCGCGGCTGCATCTGGTCATGGCCGGCCGTCCCGGCTTCGATCGCAGTCTGCTTCAATCGCCGCGGGTGACGCTCGCGATCGATGCGCTGCTGCGCGCCTATGATCACGTGCTGATCGACGCCGGCGGCGCCTCGGACCTTCCGGCGGAGCTACTGACGGCGAATGCCCGCGCCGTCGTGGTGCCCGATGCGTCCATGACCGCCGAAGCGCGGGCGCTGACGTGCGAGCAGCTCAGGGCGGTCGGCTTCAGCGAAGTGACGATGCTGAGCAAGCCCGTGCAGCCGTCGGACGCGGTGGAAGCGCCGCGCGTGGTGGCGGCGTAGTTTTTCCCTCTCCCCTTGTGGGAGAGGGTGGCTCGCCGCGATAGCGGCGGGACGGGTGAGGGGTCTCCCTCCGCGAGTCCATCTCTCCAATAGCGCTCGCGGATAAATACCCCTCATCCGGCGCTTCGCGCCACCTTCTCCCACAAGGGGAGAAGGAAAGGCATCTCGTAGGCGGATGGACTTCTACCCGAACGCCCGTCGCAGCCGCTGTGCCAGATCGAACAGCATCTGGTTCTGCTTCACCAGGCGCTTGCCGTGGCTCAGCGATGACATCGCCATCGCCGCGAGTGTTCCCCGCGAGGTCAGCGGGACGAAACTGTCGAAGATGTCTTCGTCGTCCTTGCAGAACATCCGTTTGTACTCGTCCGAGCCGATGCCGAGGTCGAGCGAGTAGTAGCCGCGCTCGGCGTAGCGGTCGATGATGTAGCGCATCAGGATCAGGCCGGGGCTGTAGCGTGCGTGTTCCGACATCGTGTAGGTGTTGAACATCATCGAGAAGCGCTGGCCGTCGGCAACGCCGGCAAAGATCGCAATCACCTCCTCATCGCATTCGAGCGCATGGATGTCGATAATGCGGCCGTCGCCGCGCGGCGACAGGCAGGCGCAGCGGACGAACGGTTCGACACCCGGCTCTGCGAACACGTTCGGCAGTTTCTGTTCCGCCATCCGCGCCGGCTTGACGCGGAAAAACCAGTCGAGCAGGCGGGTGACGTCCGGGTCCGTAGTGGCGAGGTGATAGCGATACCCGGCGAGCGCCTGAAGCTTCTTTTCCTTGCTTTTCAGCCGGCGCCGAAACGAATTGCTGATCCGCGAAGCGGGCGGACCGCCGGGCTCCATCACCAGCAGCGGGCAGCCGTTGATCGAGCTCTGCTGCCGCAGAAGCGCAAAGGGGTTCTGCTGGTCGTGCCAGCGCAGCGGCTGCTGCGTCAGCGCCAGCACGTCGGCGTGCTCGCGCAGCGGCGCGAAGAGCGCGTCGAGATCCGACGCCGCGGCCTGCGCGGCAAACTCGGCGTTCCACAGTCCCATGTTGAAGGTCATGTGCTTGCCGCCCATGAAGGAGGCGGTGCGCACGCCGTGGCTCTGGCGCAGCACGAGCGGCAGCAGCGCGAGCGGCCTGTGCTCGGCATCGCGGGCAATGACGATGAAGGGGCGGGCGCCTTCGTGGCCGCCGGCGAGCCGCAGCCATGGGCTTAACAGGTCGAAGCGCTGGTAGGGCGTGGACAGGTGATCGGGGTCCTCGAGGGCACGCCAGACCGGCTCGGCCTCGCCGGGATCGCTGACGATGTCGACATGCGCGATGCGGCCCGCTTTCGACCGCGCTGGCGCTTCTGCCGTCCGGCTTTGCATCGCCGCAGCCATGGTCATTCGCGAAACCTGTCGAGAAAGCAAAAATTTAGGTATTTCGGCCTTTGGCCGACCTTTGCAAACAAATGTCAACAAAGGGTAAGGACAATAAGACAGGGACGGACCGCCAGGCTGACGCAAAGGTGGGGATATTGGCATCGGACGACAGATGGCTGGAGCGACTGCGGCTCGAACTGGCCTGGTTCACCGGCCAGCCTTTGTTGCGCAGTCGCGGCGCCGGCGCGATCCTGCGCTTCGGGGCCGTGCGGCCGCGGCGGAGCGGCGCGTTCCAGCCGTTGCGCGACAATGAGATCACGCCGAAATTCCTCGACCGCGCCATTCGCGCGTTGACGCGGTGGAAATACGATTTCCTCGGCATGGACGAGGTCTGCCGGCGCGCGGTGACGCTGCCGGAAAAGCGGCGCTTCGTGGCGCTCACCTTCGACGGCGCCGGCAAGGACCTGATCAGCTTTGCCTATCCGGTGCTGGCGCACCACAGCGTGCCCTTCACGCTCTACGTTCCCACCGCCTTTCCCGATGGCGTGGGCGAAGCCTGGTGGCTCGGGCTCGAGCAGGTGATTGCGCGCGCGAGCCGCATCAGCCTGATGATGGGTGACAGGGAGCAGCGCTTCACCGTCGCCAGCAATGCCGAGAAGCAGGCGCTGTTTTCGTTCCTGGAGAGCTGGTTGCGCTCGCTGCCGCCGGCGGATCTGTCTGCGGCGATCAACGATCTCTGCACGCGCTACCGGATCGATCTTGCTTCCATCTCGCGCGAGGCGTCGATGGACTGGGAGGATCTGGCGAGGTTAGCTGCCGATCCGCTCGTCACGATCGGCAGCGCGACCGTGAACTATCCCGTTCTCGCCAACATGAAAGATGCCGCCGCGCTGCGCGAAATGACAATGGGCAAGGCGGTGGCGGAAGCGGCCTTTCACCGCGAAATCCGGCACCTGGCGTTTCCGTTCGGCGATCGCTCCTCGTTTCGGCGCGCTCACGTCGTGATGGCGGAGGAGGCGGGCTTTGTCAGCGCGGTGTCGACGATACCAGGCATCGTGGATGCGGAGGGGCGGACCAATTTGCGGGCGCTGCCGCGGATATCATGGGACGGCCGGGGGCGTTCGCTGCGCGTGATGCGCGTGCTGGTCTCGGGCATCGCCTTTCCGCCGGTGAAGCCGACGGGCAGCGCTATGAACTAGATTTCGCGCGGTCGGGCCGCTGCATCCAGCTCACGATCGGCATCGCCGGCAGCACCCATCCCATGCCGACGACCACGTAATAGATCGCCTGCCGCCAGCCGGACTCGGCGATCCACGGCATCTGCGCCAGCGCCATGCCGAGCAAGGCCCAGACAGTGGCGAGCACTAGGAGCAGGATGGCGCCGAGGAACTTGCGGGTGCGGATCGTCATGGCGGGATGCTGCGGCCTTCGCGTAACTTGCGCTGTGGGAGCGGGGGACTATAAGGGGCACGCAGTCCGGTTCAAGCCTCATTGGTTTAAGTTTCTCAGATAGAAGTTCTGGCTTCGCCTCCGAAATGACGACGATTTCCGCCCCGTCCGAGCCGCATCGCGCCGTGCGCTGGTGGCTGATTTCCGTGGCCGCACTGATCGCGCTGATGGTGCTGGTCGGCGGTGCGACACGGCTGACGGAATCCGGACTCTCGATCGTCGAATGGAAGCCCATGACGGGCAGCGTTCCACCGCTCGCGGAGACACAGTGGACTGAGGCGTTCGAGGCCTACAAGAAGATCCCGCAATATCGCGAGCTCAATGCCGGCATGAGCCTGTCCGAGTTCAAGGAGATCTTCTGGTGGGAGTGGAGCCACCGACTGCTCGGCCGCTTCATCGGCGTCGCATATCTGCTGCCGTTTCTTTTCTTCCTGTGGCGGGGCGGACTGCCCCGTGAATTGAAGCGGCGGCTCTGGCTGCTGTTCGCCCTCGGCGGGCTCCAGGGCGCGGTCGGCTGGTGGATGGTGGCCTCGGGCCTCACGGAGCGTGTCGAGGTATCGCAGTATCGGCTGGCGACGCATCTCGTGCTCGCGCTTCTGATCTTCGCCGGCATCGTCTGGACGGTACGGCGGCTGTCCGAGCGGCCGCCGATCGCCGCACCTGCGCGGCTGCGGCTGACGAGTGGGCTGCTGCTCGGGCTGACCTTCCTGCAGATCTATTTCGGCGCGCTGGTTGCGGGCCTGCGTGCCGGGCGTGCCTACAACACCTGGCCGACGATCGATGGTGCGTTCATTCCGTCGGCGGATCGGCTGTGGTTCGAGACGCCATGGTGGCGCAACATGTTCGACAATGTGCTGACTGTGCAGTTCGAGCACCGCATGACGGCCTATGCGCTGTTCGTGCTGGCGGCGCTTCACGCGGTCGATGCGGTGCGGTCGCGCGCGGGGGCGGCGGCAAGCGGCGCGCTCTGGCTGTTCGCGGCGGTGAGCCTGCAAGCGGTGCTCGGCATCCTCACCTTGCTCAACCAGGTGCCGCTTGATTTCGCGCTCGCGCACCAGGCGGTCGCGATCGTGGTGCTGACGCTGGCGGTGATGCAGGCGGAGCGGCTGGCCATCCGTCATTCAATCGGCGCACAGCCGCGCGCGGTTCCCATCAGTCAGCCCGGCTGATCACTATCAGCCCGGCTGATTAGCAATAGCCGTAGATGCCGCACGAGTAGGGTAGCCGCCAGAAATAATCGACCTGCTTGCCGCCGTAATACGAGCCCTGATAGTCGTAGTCCCAGGGGCGGCCGTAGTAGCCCGGCAGCGTGTGCGAGCCGGGCAGGAGTGGCGTGCCCGGCAGATTGCGTATGTAGCTGCCGATGCCGTAGGCAGGCGAGATCAGCGCATCCGGATCAGTCTCGACAAAGACCTTCGAAGGTTCCGGCGGCGCCGTTGCCCGCCGCTTCGGCGTGGCAGGAAGATCGGCGGCGAGGGCGGCCGAGATGGTCAGCGTCGCGGCAAAGGCAGGCACCATCCAGCGCAGCATCGTCGGCTCCGAATCAAAGGGGCGATCCAGCAACGATGTATGCGGCAGTTATGGTTAATGACTGTTAACGAGGTCCGTCATTCCGAGGCGCACAAGCGCCCCGGAATGACCAGGAAAGCTACGCGCTCAGCGCCTGTTCCAGATCCGCAATCAGGTCTTCCTTGTCCTCGATGCCGATCGAGAGCCGCACCACGTCGGGACCGGCGCCGGACCTGACCTTGGCGGCGTCGTCGAGCTGGCTGTGCGTGGTCGAGGCCGGATGGATGACGAGCGAACGGGTGTCGCCGACATTCGCAAGGTGCGAAAACAACTGCAATTTCTCGACCAGGCTGACGCCGGCGTCGTAGCCGCCCTTCAGGCTGAAGGTGAACACGGCGCCCGCGCCCTTCGGCGCGTATTTGCGCGCGAGCTGGTTGTACTTGTCACTGGCAAGGCCGGCATAGCTCACCGAGGCCACCGCCGGATGGCCGGTGAGGAATTCGGCGACCGCCTTTGCGTTGTCGCAGTGCTTCTGCATGCGCAGCGGCAGCGTCTCGATGCCGGTGAGGATCATGAAGGCGTTGAACGGCGACAGCGCGGGTCCAAGGTCGCGCAAGCCGAGCACGCGGCAGGCGATCGCGAAGGCGAAATTGCCGAAGGTCTCTTGCAGCCTGATGCCGTGATATTCCGGCCGCGGCTCCGAGAGCATGGGATATTTGCCGCCCGTCGACCAGTCGAAGGTGCCGGCATCGACGATGATGCCACCGAGCGAATTGCCATGGCCGCCCAAGAATTTCGTCAACGAGTGCACGACGATGTCGGCGCCGTGATCGATCGGTCGGATCAGATAGGGCGATGCCAGTGTATTGTCGACGATCAGCGGCACGCCCGCCTTGCGCGCCACCGTCGAGATCGCCTCGATGTCGGTGATGCTGCCGCCGGGATTGGCGATGGATTCGATGAAGATCGCTTTGGTGCGCGGCGTCACCGCGCGCTCGAAGCTCGCGATGTCGTCGGGATCGGCCCACACAACGTTCCAGCCAAAGCTCTTGAAGGCGTGCGTGAACTGGTTGATCGAGCCGCCATAGAGCTTTCGCGCAGCGATGAACTCGTCGCCGGGCTGGAGCAATTGCTGCAGCACCACGACCTGCGCGGCATGGCCCGAGGCGACTGCGAGCGCAGCCGTGCCCCCTTCGAGCGCGGCAACGCGCTCTTCCAGCACGGCGTTGGTGGGATTGCCGATGCGAGTATAGATGTTGCCGAATGCCTGCAAGCCGAACAGCGAGGCGGCGTGGTCGGCGTCGTTGAAGACGAAAGACGTCGTTTGATAAATCGGCGTCGCGCGCGCACCGGTGGTGGGATCGGGCTGTGCGCCGGCATGCACGGCGAGGGTCGAAAATCCCGGAAGGCGATCGCTCATTAGATGGCGTCCTGTTCTTGTGGTCCGAAATGGCGCGGCATGCTGATCGTCACAGCGCCTGTCGTCAAGGCGCCGGTTCACATCAGAGCGATCGTGCTACGCCTTGTCGGGTTCGCGAAATGAATGCTTCGCAATTGCGTCAGCTTTGCTCGCTCTTGTTTTTGGCGGCGCGATCCGATGCCGCGGTGTCGCCGCCACCAACACTCATCCGATTGAGGGATAAGCGCATGCCTTGCGTCGGCGCTGGCGCGCGCTTGGAGCTCAGCGTGCGCGAATTGACGCCCATCCAGGAGATTTCCGACGACAACCGGCCATACTCGATCTTGGGGCAGCGGTTCATCACGACCTTGATGCCGACAGCCTCGGCCTTTTCCGCCGCCGCATCGTCGCGCGCCCCTAATTGCATCCAGATCACCTTCGGCAGCGGCTCGAGCGACAGCGCCTCCTCGACCACGGGCATGATGTGGCTGGAGTTGCGGAAAATGTCGATCATGTCGATGGGGCGGCCGATGTCGCGAAGCGAGGCGACGAATGGATTGCCGAGCAGATCCTTGCCGACATGGCCGGGATTGACCGGGATCATGTCGTAGCCGCGCTGCGCCAGATATTTGAACGCAAAATAGCTCGGCCGCACATTCACCGGCGAGGCGCCGACCATCGCGATCGACTTCACGCTGTTGAGGATGCCACGGATGTAATTGTCGGGATAAGCGTCGTGGTTCATGTTCGTCTTTTCATGTTGTCATTGCGAGCGAAGCGAAGCAATCCAGACTGTCGCCGCGGAGCCATCCTGGATTGCTTCGCTTCGCTCGCAATGACAACTCTACTCGTCCCGCCAGGTCGGCGTGCGCTTCTCGATGAAGGCGCCGATGCCTTCCTCGGCGTCGCGCGCCATCATGTTCTCGGTCATCACCTCTGCCGCATAGCGATAGGCCTCGGCAAGGCTCATTTCGGCCTGGCGGTAGAACGCCTCCTTGCCGAGCTTGACGGTGTAGGCCGATTTCAGCGCAACCCTTTCTGCCAGTTCGATCGCGGCATCGCGTTCGGTGCCTGCGGCGACGACGCGGTTGACGAGACCGATCTCGCGGGCGCGCGCGGCCGGGATCGGCTCGCCTGTCAGCAGCATCTCCATGGCCTGCTTGCGCGGTACGTTGCGTGACAGCGCCACCATCGGCGTCGAGCAGAACAGGCCGATATCGACGCCTGGCGTGGCGAAGCTTGCGGCCTCCGAAGCGATCGCAAGATCGCAGCTCGCCACGAGTTGGCAGCCGGCCGCCGTCGCGATCCCCTGGACGGCAGCGACCACCGGCTTGGGCAGACGCACGATCGCCTGCATCATCGCGCTGCAGGCGTTCATGATCGCTGCGAAATAGGCTCGGCCGCGATCGGGGTCGCTGCGGCGCGCGGTCAATTCCTTCATGTCGTGGCCGGCGGAAAAGGCCGGGCCGTTGGCGGCGATGACGGCGGCGCGGATGCGCTTGTCCTCGGCAATCGCGTTGAAGCTCGCATGCAGCTGGCCGATCATCGTCTCCGACAGGCTGTTGCGCGCGGCGGGGCGGTTCAGCGTCAACACGGCGACATTGCCGACGATCTCCCGCAGCAGGATCGGCGGTTCCGGGGAGGGGATGCGGACGGGCTGGACGGACATTGAAGATTCCGCTTGGGTTATTGCAGTTGGATGACGCAGATAACTTAATGTAACAGGCGACGTGAAGCGAGGGTGAGGGGGCATGGCGTTAGCAAAAATGAGCGTGGCGGAGCTCGAGCTGTTTCTCCGTGACGAGTTTCCCCAGGCCTTCAGTGGCGGCGACATCACGATCGAGAGTGCGGACGGCCAGACCTGCCTTTTGCGCCAGCGCTACAGCGAAAAGATGCTGCGGCCGGGCGGAACCGTGTCGGGTCCGACGCTGATGGCGCTGGCGGATTTCGGGATGTACGTGGTGCTGCTGTCGGCGATCGGGCCAATCGGGCTCGCGGTCACCACCAATCTCAACATCAACTTCCTTCGCAAGGGCCAGCCCGGCCAGGACGTGCTCGCCGAGGCCCGGCTTCTCAAGCTCGGCAAGCGCCTGGCGGTCGGCGAGGTAAATCTGTTGTCGGGAACGTCGCCCGATCCGATTGCCCATGTCACATCGACCTATTCCATTCCAACTGTTTGAGGTTTTTGCAGGTAATATAGCACCATATTTTTAAGCCAATGATTTTGTTGAAGTAATTTCCGTCTTTGGGCATTGACCGCTGCGCGTCTCTTCTCTAGAAAACCGCGCAGTCCGGTGCGGTGTTCGCGCCGATGTCTCCCCGTCCACGGAAACTCCGATATGAAAACCTTTTCGGCAAAGCCGGCTGAGGTGACGAAGAAGTGGGTGCTGATCGACGCCAAAGGTCTGGTCGTCGGCCGCCTCGCCACCATCGTCGCCATGCGCCTGCGCGGCAAGCACCTCCCGACCTACACACCGCACGTTGATTGCGGCGACAACGTCATCATCATCAATGCGCAGCATGCGGTCCTTACCGGTCGCAAGCGCGAGCAGAAGACCTATTACAAGCACACCGGTTATGTCGGCCACATCAAGGAGCGCACCGCGCGCCAGGTCCTCGAGGGCAAGCATCCCGAGCGCGTGCTCGAGAAGGCTGTCGAGCGCATGATCCCGCGTGGTCCGCTCGGTCGCGTGCAGATGGGCAACCTCCGCGTCTACGGCGGGGCCGATCATCCGCACGAGGCGCAGACGCCGGAAAAGCTCGACATCGCCAAGTTGAACCGCAAGAACACGAGGGCCGCATAACCATGGCCGAATCCATTCAGTCGCTCGACCAGCTCTCGCAGCTCAAGACAGCCGCGCCCGACGCGCCCAGACACGAGAAGAAGGTCGACAAGTTCAACCGCGCCTACGCCACCGGCAAGCGCAAGGACGCGGTCGCCCGCGTCTGGATCAAGCCGGGCGCCGGCAAGGTCACCGTCAACGCGCGTGAGGTCGAGGTCTATTTCGCCCGTCCCGTGCTGCGCATGATGATCGAGCAGCCGTTCGTCGTGGCAGCGCGTGCCGGCCAGTACGACGTGGTCTGCACCGTCGCCGGCGGCGGTCTGTCCGGCCAGGCCGGTGCCGTGCGTCACGGCATCTCCAAGGCGCTGACCTATTTCGAGCCGGAGCTGCGCACAGTGCTCAAGAAGGGCGGCTTCCTCACCCGCGACTCCCGCGTGGTCGAGCGCAAGAAGTACGGCAAGGCCAAGGCCCGCCGGTCCTTCCAGTTCTCGAAGCGTTAATCGCTTCGGTCACATTCGTCGCGAAAGCGGCTTCAATGAGATGCAAAAGGGCGCTGATTTCAGCGCCCTTTTTGTTGTTCGTTTGTATGCAAATTGATGGCGTGTTTCCGGAAAACTTGGCCTTGCATGAAAACCTGAATGGAACTCGCGGGACATAGCGTCGCATTTGGAAGGGCGCGCAAATCGGCTGGGCCGGTCGCGTAACTGCTATGTTTAAGAGGGGGCCGACATGATGTCGCTCGATAGCATCACGCTCTATTTGGTCGCCACCATGGTTGCCGCATTGCTCGGCGCCATGATGGTGTTTTTTGGCAGGCAGGAGAACAGCTCTGCACTGAAATGGTGGGGCACGGCGTATCTTCTCGGCGCTGCCTCCGTCGCGCTGTGGACTGCGGCCGGCGACAAGCTCGGTCCGCAGCTCTATCTGGCGCTGAACGCGGTCGGGTTCGTCGCCTGCGGTATGGTGTGGAATGCCGCGCGCGTCTTCCACGGCCGCAAGCCGAACTGGCCCGGCCTCGTGCTCGGCGCGCTTGCGTGGGTCGCGGCCGTGACGCTGCTCGATCCCGCGGCGTCCATGCTGCGCATGATTATCGGCGCCGGCATCGTCTCGCTCTATGCGGCGCTGACCGCGAGCGAGCTCTGGGTCGAACGGCGCAAGAGCCTGCAGCGCCGCTGGCCGGCCTTCGTGGTACCGGTGATGCACGGCTGCGTGTTGATGCTGCCGATTCTGATCGGCAGCTTCTTGCGCCCGAACGACGCCGGCTTCTCCGGCAGCATCTGGGTCACCGTGTTCGCGGTCGAGCTCGTGCTCTATGCCGTCGGCACCGTGTTCGTGATCTTCATGCTGGTGTCGGAGCGCACGGTCACCGTGCACCGCACCGCCGCGTCGACGGATCCCCTGACCGGCATGCTCAACCGTCGTGGTTTCTCGGAGGCCTGTACGCGGGTGATCGAGCGCGAGGCCAAGGCCGGCCGGCCGGTGACCGTGATGATCTTCGACATCGACCATTTCAAGTCAATCAACGATCGCTTCGGCCATCCCGCCGGCGACGAGATGCTGAAACTGTTCTCGACCATCGTCGTCAGCAATTTGCGCATCTCTGACCTCTCGGGCCGGATCGGCGGCGAGGAGTTCGCAGCGCTGCTGCCGTGCTCGCTGGAGGAGGGCGTGCTGGTTGCCGAGCGCGTACGCGAGGCGTTCGAGACCTCCGGCGTCGTGGTCGATGAAGGCCCGGTCGATACCACGGTCAGCATCGGCGTGGCCGGTGGTCCGGCCGGCACCGAACTTGAGGTGTTGCTGGCTTCGGCCGACACCGCGCTCTACCAGGCCAAGCGCGGCGGCCGCAACCGCGTCGAGGCGGCGGAGGAGCTGCCGCTGTCGCTGGAGAACTGGCGGCGCCAGAGCGCGGCGCGTGTCAGTGTGCCGCGACCGCAACCGGCCACGGCCTGAGCCCCGACGAGGCCTCGCGGTAATCGCTTGTTTACCATTCGATCCCTACCATTGCGGTCATGGAATCGATCCGTCGACAGAACCCGCAGGCCGCGCTGATGTCGCTCGAAGCCGCTGCGGCTTCGGCGCGCGGCGGCTTCGCCTGCGTGTTCTCCACCGCCGACGAATACGAGACGGCGCTGATCACCGAGCGCCGCGCGCAGGGACGCTATATCCAGAGCCGCAGCTACTGGCCGCTCGCGCTGTTCGTCGGTTGCGCGCTCATCGTCGCAGGCACCGTTCTGCTGCTTGCCTGAGCCCGCCCGCATTTTCAGCCGATCAGGGCGCCGTTCCGGCGCCTTTTTCTTTGTCGCCGGCTGCGGTAGATACGCCCATCTAACAAAAAGGGTGGAAACCGATGATCACCGAGATCGCGCAAATCGACGTCAAGCCGGGCAGCGAGAAGGACTTTGAAGCCGCCGTCGCCAAGGCCAAGGCCGCCTTCGGCCGCGCCAAGGGTTTTCACGGTTTCGAGCTGCACAAATCCATTGAGAAGCCGCAGCGCTACCGGCTGATGGTGAAGTGGGAAACGCTGGAAAACCACACTGTCGATTTCCGCGGCTCGGAGAATTTTGCCGAATGGCGCGGCCTCGTCGGCCAGTATTTTGCCTCGCCCCCCGAGGTCGAGCACACCGAGACTTTGCTGACCGCCTGAGGACTCTCCGCCAACGCGCAAACGCGTTCCGCGTTTGTCGCGAGGGAAAACCGCTGCGCACTTTGCGCTAACGCGGCCCTTCGGGTCCGGATCGTGCTCAGGCGGCTTCGGCCCGGGGCGTCGCCTCATACGTCTTGAAATGGTCGATCATGACCTTGGCGATGGCCACCAATGGCAGCGCCAAGGCCAAGCCCCAGATTCCGAACACGACGCCGAGCAGGATCTGGAACGCGAACAGCGTGGCGGGCGGAATGTCGAGCGCCTGGCGCTGGAGCAGCGGCGTCAGCACATAGCTCTCCATCGCGTGCACGCCGAGGAACAGGATGAGCGCGGACAGCGCCGCGATCCACCCTGAGGCGAGGCTCGCCAGCACCACCACGACGCCGGCAATGATGGCGCCGACGGTCGGGATGAAGGCGAGAAGGCCGGCCTGGATTCCCAGGATGAACGAGCCGGGGATGCCGATGACGGCAAGCCCGATCCAGGTCACTGCGCCGACTACGAGCATGACGATGATTTGGGCGATCAGCCAGCGCTCCAGCGTCTCGCTGATCCGGTCGATGACCAGGGTCACGCGGATCCGATGCCTTGCCGGTGCGAGGAACAACAGGCCGTCATGATAGATGCTCGGCTGGGCGGTGAAGGCCAGCCCGAGAAACAGCACGATGAACACATTGCCGACCGCGTTGATGGTGCCGAGCAGTAGCTTGAAGGTCTGGCTCACGATCGCCCCGCCGCTGGAGGCGAGGGCGCCTGCGCCCGGCAACTGGCCGTGCGAGGGCGGGTTCGGGGTGGGCGTGGTTGCCGCGTCCGTGGAGGCGGCGGGGGCGGCGCTGCCGAAATCGAAGAAGCTGGTATCGATGCCGTGGTTCTCGAGGAATGACCTGACGTTGGTAATCTGCGACTTGATGGTTTTGCTGAGCAAGGAGGCCTGCTCGGCGATCGTGGCCCCGCCGAGATAGGCCACGCCTGCCAGCATCAGAGCAAGCGCGACGCAGACAATCGCAAGCCGTAACGTATGCGGCAGGTGAACGCGGCGGCCGAGCGCGTTGGTCAGCGCGTTAAGACCGACGCCGAGCAGCATGCCGGTGAAGATCAGCAGCAGGGTGGTGGCAAAATACCAGGTGAAGGCGAGTAGCGCGGCGAACAGCACCACGCCGATGCCGCCGACCGAAATTGCCCAAGCCTGATCTCGAGCCAGATCGGTGCGGGTCCGGAGCCGTTCGTCTGCGGGAATGGTCACGTCACGTCCTTTTCGAAGGCGGCGGGCGGGCGGGGCACTCTTTCGCGAAATCCCGCCCGGGATCAAGCCGGAGCGGGGCGCAGGATCCGCACCCGGCCCTTGGTCGGCCCTTGGTCGGCCCTTGGGGCGGGACTCTGCGCGAAAATAGCATTGCCGTCCCGCGATCCCTTCGGTTGAATTTGTTCCATGGGGAGGGCATGTTTGGAGAATCTTCTTACGGGAGGTCGGAACGGGCGATGAGAAAGCCGGTCGTCGGCGTGATCGGGAATGCCCATCGCGTCGAGAATCGATTTCAGGTCCAGATGGTCGGCGAGCGTAATTTGCGCGCCGTGGCCGAGGTCTCCGGCGGCTTGCCGCTGATGTTCGCGGGCTCGCCCGACATCACCGATATCGCCGCGCTGCTCGATGCGGTCGACGGCATCATCCTCACCGGCGCCCGCGCCAATGTCCACCCGACCCGTTTCAACGTCGACCCCTGCGAGAAGCACGAGCCCTACGATATCCATCGCGACGAGGTCGCGCTGGCGCTCTCGGTCGCCTGCGTCGCCCGCGGTATCCCGCTGTTCGGCATCTGCCGGGGCCTCCAGGAAATGAACGTCGCCTTCGGCGGCTCGCTGCATCCCGAAATCCGCGAAATTCCCGGCCGCATGAACCACCGTATGCCGCGGCTGGAGAACGGCGAGATCCATCCCGATCCGACCGTGATCTTTGCCGACCGCCACGACGTCGATCTCACGCCCGGCGGGGCGTTTGCAGAGCTGCTCGGCTGCGAGAGGATCCGGGTCAATTCGCTGCACGGCCAGGGCATCCTCGATCCCGGCAAGCGCGTGCTGATCGAAGGCATTGCCGAGGACGGCACCATCGAGGCGATTCGCATCGCGGAAGCCCCGACCTTTGCGCTCGGCGTGCAATGGCACGCCGAATACGACCCCCAGCACAATCCGATCAACCGCAAGCTGTTCGAGTCTTTCGGCGAAGCGCTGGTGGAGCGGCAGCGAGCGGCGGCGTAGGCGGTCCGAGGCTGACAGGCTTTTTAGGCATGCTTTCGCCACACCGTCATTGCGAGCGCAGCGAAGCAATCCAGAGTCTTTCCGCGGCGGGATTCTGGATTTCTTCGCTGCGCACGCAATGGCGAGTCCGGGCAACTGCATCGATCTTTCAAGTGGCTTTCCGAATGGCAATGGCAGACACGCCTTCGTAGTCTCGCGGCAGGTTTTGCCCGAGCTTTGCGGTTCGTCCCGCCCAATGGAGACCAAAGGGCGCAGGGAAGGCCGGGCGCCAGCGGCACCCTTGGTCCGTGCGCTACGGTAATGCACACGGGTTGGACCACAAGTGTAGTCGATCGCCCGACCTTCCCTACGCGGATGGTTTTAACGGTGTCGTTCGTGTTCTCCTCGGGGAGCGATGCATTGCGCGGCGGAATACGCAGCCCGATGGATTCCGGGCCTGCGCGCTTGCGCACGCATCCCGGAATGACGGCGAGGAGGCGGCGTCGTGATGCGACGAGCAGCAACGTCGTCGATGCGGACATTTGCGCGCGCGAGCGCAGAACGCTTGTCGCCATACGTTGCGAGCTGCCTTCAGTTTGTAGGCCGTCCGAAACTGATGGTTCTTTGCTCTTGCTGCCACAGATCATCCTCAGAATGCCTGTCACAGGCATTATCGTGTCTCACTTGTTATCCATTGCCTTGAAAATTCGCTCAATGGGCCGCCTAAAACTCTGCCAACGAGATGGCTCCGTCGCCGTGGGCGTCCATAAGCGCAAACATCATGCGGTTGATCCTTCTCAATGACGCGACCTATGATCGTGTGAATCGACCGCCCGCAAGCGGCGGTGCAGCAAGGATTGCGAACCCTGCCGAGCAGTCCTGCGGCGGTCTTGCATCGTCTGGCACAAACACCACCTGAATGAGTTGTAGAGGGCACAATCGCTCCGGGAGCGAGAGCGTGGCCAGCCGAAGGATAAATCAGGATCTCCCTGTCATTGCGCGCTTCGAGGTGTGTTATCGCAGCTACCTCGCGCCAGACGGCTCGATTCAGCGGCCGCTTCCCGCCTTCGCCTCCGACGCCAAGCTGCTCACCGCGCTTTACCGCGCCATGGTGTTTCTGCGTCTATTCGACCGAAAGGCTGTTGCATTGCAGCGGACCGGTCGGCTTGGGACTTACGCCGTTTCGCTTGGTCAGGAGGCGGTATCGGTCGGCATCGCCAGCGCGATGCGGGGGGAGGATGTGCTGCTGCCCTCGTACCGGGACAATGGCGCGCTGATCTGGCGCGGCGTCAGACCGGAAGAGATCCTGCTGTTCTGGGGCGGCGACGAACGGGGCAACCAGTTCTCAGGACCGGCCCATGACTTCCCGTTCTGCGTTCCGGTCGGATCCCAGGCGCCGCACGCCGCCGGCGTCGCCTACGCCCTCAAGCTGCGCAAGCAAGCGCGAGTCGCGGTGTGCCTGTTCGGCGATGGCGCGACCTCGAAAGGCGATGTCTACGAAGCGATGAATTTCGCCGGCGTGCACAAATTGCCGCTTGTTTTTGTGGTGGCCAACAATCAATGGGCCATTTCGGTACCATTGCGACTGCAGACGGCTTGCGAAACGCTGGCACAAAAGGCGATCGCCGCAGGATTCACCGGCGAGCGGGTCGACGGGAGTGACGTGGTGGCCATGCACGCCGCTGCCGAAGCGGCCATTGCCGCCGCGCGTGATGGCAAAGGCCCCCACCTCATCGAGGCGGTCACCTACCGGCTCGGCGACCATACGACCTCCGACGACGCGTCACGCTATCGTTCGGCCGACGATGTCCAAGCGCATTGGAAGGAAGAGCCGATTGCGCGGCTGAGGAATTATCTTGTCGCCCAAAAGATGTGGAGCAAAGTCGACGAGGAGCAGCTTGCCGCCGAGTGTCACGAGCGCGTCGATGCAGCGGCCGACGTTTATCTGGCAACGGCGCCGCGCCGGCCCGAAACGATGTTCGATCACCTCTATGCCGATCTGCCCGAAGCCTATGCCGCGCAACGCCGCGAGCTCGCGGGAGAGCACGATGCCTGAGGCAACGCTGGTCGAAGCCATCAATCTGGCGCTTGCACGCGCAATGGAGGATGATCCTGACGTGGTCGTGCTTGGTGAAGATGTCGGCGTCAATGGGGGCGTCTTCCGCGCGACCGCGGGCTTGCAAAAGCGTTTTGGACCGGAGCGTGTCCTCGACACGCCGCTTGCCGAGCTTCTGATCAGCGGGCTTTGCGTCGGCATGGCCGCGCAGGGACTGAAACCGGTCGGCGAGATCCAGTTCATGGGGTTTATCTATCCCTGCCTGGATCAGCTGGTGAACCATGCCTCCCGATTGCGCAACCGCACCCAGGGACGGCTCACCTGTCCAATGGTTTTGCGCACACCGCACGGTGCCGGCATCCGTGCGCCCGAGCATCATTCTGAAAGCACCGAGGCGATGCTCGCGCATATTCCCGGTTTGCGCGTCGTCATGCCTTCGTCTCCGGAGCGCGCTTATGGACTTCTCCTCGCTGCGATCAGCGATGCCGATCCAGTGGTGTTTCTCGAGCCGACACGTCTGTATCGCGCGGCCAAGGGCGAAGTGGAGGACAATGGTGAGCCCTTGCCGCTGGATCGCGCCTTCGTCTTGCGGCAAGGTCGCGACCTCACGCTTGTTAGCTGGGGCGCGATGGTGAAGGAAGCCATGGCTGCGGCCGATGCACTCTCGGCTGATGGTATTGCCGCCGAGGTCATCGATCTCGCGACCCTCAAGCCCTACGACGAAAAGACTATCCTCAACTCGGTCGCAAAGACTGGCCGCTGCGTCATCGTGCACGAGGCGGCCCGCACGGGCGGATTCGGCGCCGAGATCGCCGCGACCATCGCCGAGCGCGGCCTATCCTCGCTACTCGCACCCGTGATCCGCGTCACCGGGTATGACACCGTCATTCCGATGGCGCGTCTCGAACAATACTACATGCCTTCCGTCGAACGGATTGTGACGGCGGCCCGCAAGACTTGCCAGTTCAGCTGAATCTGAATGGACCTCGTCCCATGCGCCAATTCACGCTGCCCGATCTTGGCGAAGGTCTTGAAGAGGCGGAGATCGTCAGCTGGTATGTCGGCGAGGGCGATCACGTCGTCACCGATCAACCGCTCCTTTCCGTCGAGACCGACAAGGCGGTGGTCGAAATACCATCGCCGGCGAGCGGACGCATCGCACACGTGTTCGGCGCCAAGGGCGACATCGTGAAGGTCGGCACGCCTCTCGTCGAATTTGCGGAAGGCGTCGAAGAGGACAGGGGCACAATCGTCGGCGAACTCGGTAGCGGCGAACATCTGCCTGCTACGGGGATTTCCTCCGCGCCGCCGACCGGGCCGCAGCGTCAGGTGTTTCCAGCTGTGCGCGCCCTCGCGCACAAGCTCGATGTCGATCTGGAGAGCGTGGCGGCTACGGGGCCCGGCGGCACGATCACCCGCGCCGATGTCGAACGGGCTGCGAAGGGCATGTCCGAAGCCGGTGGCGCCGAGCCGCTGCGAGGGATGCGGCGCGCCATGGCCCAACGCATGGCAGCAGCCCATGCGCAAATTGCCCCAGCTACGGTAACTGATGAAGCCGACATTGACGATTGGCCGACGGGCGAGGACGTCACAATCCGCCTGGTGCGGGCCATCGCTGCCGCTTGCAAGGCAGAGCCCGCGCTCAATGCCTGGTACAATTCCGGCGCGGGAGAACGGCGTCTCTTGGCGCGCGTCGATCTCGGCATCGCCGTCGATACCGAGGGCGGCCTGATCGTTCCCGTGTTGCGCAATATTGCAGGACGCGGCGTTTCGGACTTGCGGGCCGGGCTTGACCGGCTCCGGGCCGACGCCATCGCGCGCTCGATACCACCTGAAGAGCTGCGCGGCGCGACGATTACGCTATCGAACTTCGGGATGATGGGCGGCCGGTTTGCCAATCTGATCATCGTGCCGCCCCAGACGGCCATCATAGGAGCCGGGCGAATTTCGCAGCGCGTGGTCCCGCATCGGGGGCAACCTGCCGTGAGGCGCACGCTGCCGCTATCGCTTACCTTTGATCATCGCGTAGTGACGGGTGGTGAAGCTGCCCGCTTCCTGGTCGCCCTCAAGTCGGATCTTGAGCAGATGTCGTGAACCGCTGCTTGCGACGCGCTCGCACGAAAGGCCACCCGGCCGCATCTCATCGAGCGCACCGCACAACGCCCATATGGTGTGTTGTGCCGGGGCATTGAGGTTCCGGACCGGAACCCCATATTTGTGGCAAGGGAGCCCTTGCCGTGCAGATCATAAAGGCGGCCCTCGTCGCGACGACCAGCATCGTCGCTCTGCTTTTTTGCCTCCTTCCCGGATCGGCCGAGGAGAGCGGCCGGCTTGCATTAACGGTCACGATTGACGGAGCCATTGGACCGGCGTCGGCCAGCTACGTGAAGGAGGCCTTGGTCAAGGCAGGCGAACGGCACGCCGAGATCGTGATCCTGAGAATGAACACCCCTGGAGGCCTCAACTCCAGCATGCGCGAGATCATCGCGGATGTGCTCGGCTCGTCCGTTCCCGTCGTCGGCTACGTCGCGCCGGCCGGCGCTCATGCAGCGAGCGCCGGGACGTATATCCTTTATGCGACTCATATCGCGGCGATGGCGCCGGGCACCAATATCGGTGCCGCGACGCCGGTGCAGATTGGCGGACCGCTTCCGGGCCTGCCGAGCGGCACACCCGACAAGGACAACAAAGACAAGAAGGATGAGCCGAAGGACGCGATGACGGCAAAGGCGACGAACGATGCCGTCGCCTTTATCCGCAGCCTCGCCGAACTGCGCGGCCGCAACGCCGATTGGGCCGAGAAGGCGGTCCGTGAAGCCGCCACGTTATCCGCCAACGGCGCGTTGGAGGCGCACGCCATCGATCTCGTGGCGCGCGATCCGGCCGAGTTGCTCAGGCAAATCGATGGTCGCGTAGTCGAGGTCGCGGGCGGCAGGGTGCAACGCTTGGCAACGCAGAATGCCATGATCGAAGCCGTCGATCCCGGATGGATCTCCCGATTCCTGGCTGTCATTACCGATCCCAACGTTGCGTTCATTCTGCTGATGGTCGGCATCTACGGCCTGATCTTCGAGTTCATGTCTCCCGGCGCGGTCGCTCCAGGTGTGGTCGGGACCATCTGCCTGCTGCTCGGCCTCTACGCTCTCAACCTGCTGCCGATCAACTATGCCGGTCTCGGCTTGATGCTGGTTGGGATCGCGCTCCTCGCCATTGAAGCGTTCAATCCGACCGTCGTGATCGGCCTTGGCGGCGTCGTCGCCTTCGTGTTGGGCGCCGTCATGCTGGTCAGGATCGAAGCGCCGGGTTACCGGCTGTCGTGGTGGGTCATCGCTCTCGCGGCAGCGATGTTCATAGGTCTCCTTCTCGTCGTGCTGAGCGCGCTTCGGCGCGCCCGCAAAGGTCCGGCACGGGTGGGTGCACTAGCCATGCCAGGCCTGATCGCGGAAGTCATCGACTGGAACGAGAACGAGGGGCACGTCTTTACGCATGGCGAGCGCTGGCAAGCGCGCGGCGCCGACACCTTCAAGCCCGGCGAGAGGGTCGAGGTCGCCAATATCGCCGGCTTGACGCTGGTGGTCCGGCGCCCGAATCCTGCGAACGGCAAGGGAGGTCAACTCTGATGATTGAATATTCGGTTTACGCAGTGCTTGCGCTGATCGTCGTCATGTTTCTCACCCAGGCCATTCGCATTCTCAGGGAATACGAGCGCGGCGTTATCTTCACGCTCGGCCGGTTCACCGGGGTGAAGGGGCCGGGCCTGTTCATCCTCATTCCGATCGTGCAGCAACTCGTCAAGGTCGATCTCAGGGTGATGGTGCAGGTCGTGCCGCCCCAGGATGTGATTTCGCGCGACAACGTCTCGGTCAAGGTCAACGCCGTTCTCTACTTCCGCATCGTCGATCCCGAGCGCGCCATCATCAAGGTCGGCGACTACATGGCCGCCACCAGCCAACTCGCCCAGACCACGCTGCGTTCGGTGCTTGGCAAGCACGAGCTCGACGAGATGCTCGCCGAACGCGACAGGTTGAACGCCGATATTCAGGAAATCCTCGACAAGCAGACCGACATCTGGGGCATCAAGGTCACCGGCATAGAGATCAAGGACGTCGATCTTAACGAAACCATGGTACGCGCGATCGCCAAGCAGGCCGAGGCGGAACGGCTCCGGCGCGCTAAGGTGATCAACGCGATGGGCGAACAACAGGCCGCCGAAAAGCTCGTGGAGGCGGGCCGGATCCTCGCGCAGGAGCCGCAGGCGATGCAGCTGCGATACTTCGCAGCTCTGCACGACATCGCGGGCGAGCGGTCGTCAACCATCGTCTTCCCGCTGCCGGCAGGCCTGCTCGATCATCTGATTCCGCGACGGGAGAACCCGTAGCTGGAACGTTTCCACGCTCCAAAACGAAAAGGCGCCCCTCGCGGAGCGCCTTTTGCTTGGTGTGCCGAGCATGTTCGACAGCTTGGAGGTGGAAGTCCTTTACCCAGCCTGATGGCGGCGAAGGGTTAGCGAAGCGCAAGGGCGTCATCGCGAGA
>NZ_JADPKQ010000352.1:0-863 GCF_023074015.1 Bradyrhizobium sp. 142 | reverse complement strand
GCACGCTACAAACCCTCACGCCGCATCTCCGAGCTAAAATTCACCCGGTCTTCCAATAAAGCCCGGTACAAAGGGCAAACCGAATTCTTGCCCAGCCTCTGCGCTCCATCCGGGCTACGAAAGCCCTACATCCCCGGTACCGTGCTCGCGCCTTCCCCAAGATCGCGCTGCATCATCACTGTATCGAGCCAGCGGCCGAACTTCAGCCCGACGCTGGGATGGGTGCCGATCATCTTGAAGCCGCCCTTGGTGTGAACGCCGATCGAGCCGGCATTGGCGGAATCGCCGATGACCGCGATCATCTGACGGAACCCGCGCGCCTCGCACTCGATGGTCAGCCGCTCCAGCAACAACAGCCCGATGCCGCGCCGGTGGAAGGACGGATCGAGATAGATCGAGTTCTCGACCGTGAAACGATAGGCCGGCCGGGGCCGGTAGGCGCCGGCATAGGCATAGCCGGCGACGCGCCCGTCGAGCATGGCGACGAAATAGGGATAGCCGCCGTCGATCAGCGCGCGATAGCGGCGCGTCATCTCGGCGAGGTCGGGCGGCTCCAGCTCGAAGGTCGCGGTGCCGTGGCGGACCGCATGCTCGTAGATGGCGGTGATGGCGGGAAGGTCGGCCTCGGTCGTGGGCCTGATTTCAGGTGCGGACATGGAGCGAGATTAGAGCGTTCCCGCCGCGCCCGGAAGAGGCGAACGGCGTCTCCACATCGTCGTTGCGAGCACAGCGAAGCAACCCAGAAATGCATCTGCGGAGGGACTCTGGATTGCTTGTGCGCCAGGCAAGCTGGCGCGGTCCAACCGGTGGAAGTCCGGTCCGGGTAAGCCGTAGCGGGCGCCCGGTAGTGAGTGTTGCGGTGT
>NZ_JADPKQ010000390.1:0-49478 GCF_023074015.1 Bradyrhizobium sp. 142 | reverse complement strand
TGGGACAGGGTAAATGGCTGCGGCAGGTCGTCACCGGCTACTTCAACGACCATGCGGTGCCGACCAACAGTCGGGCGCTCAGCGCCTTCCGCTTCTTCGTCATCGAACTCTGGAGACGCACGCTCCGGCGCCGCAGCCAGACCGATGGCATGAGGTGGGAGACGATCAGTCGCCTCGCCTGTGACTGCCTCCCCAGGCCCAACATCCGTCATCCTTGGCCGCGAGCACGCTTCGCCGTCACTCACCCGAGGTGGGAGCCGTATGCGGGAAAGCCGCACGTACGGATCTGTGCGGGGGGCGCTCAGCAATGAGCGTCCCTACCGCGACCGTCGCAAGGGCTCCTCGCAATGACGGCTTGGAGAGAGTTGGCTAATCCAATCCAGCCCGCTTCGCCGGCTTCGGCTGCGTCTTTGGCACCGTCACATCAGGCAACGCGCCGCGCACGATCTCCGCTGACGGCGCATCAGCCGCCACGGTCTCTGCGCGCACCGGGGCCACCTTCATTTCGCCGAGGCGTGCGCGGACCTGCGCGGTGAGGCCGGGATAGGAGGCCACCGGAGTGAAATCTGCGGTCTGGTCGTTGCCGACACGGATGCCGGTGTAGGCGACCAAGCCGTCGGTGGTCGCGATGACATCTCCGGCCTTGAGCGACGAGTCCAGCGCCAGATCGATCGGGGCAAGCCCGACCGGCTCGCGACCGTTGCAGGTGCAGTCCGAACGCAGCGCCTTGCGGTAGGCGAACGCGTTGTCGCTGTCGGCGTAACGCTCGCCGCTCTGCGCCGTGGCGCCGTCGATGCTGGAGCCGAAATAGATTTTCGTGGCTCTGGCAGGACAGAACGCCTGACACATCTGCGCCGGCGAGGCGAGGCCGCGCATCAGCGGAAAATATTTCCCGTCACAGCTGCGGACGCAGAACGCCGGGCCTGAGCCGCCGGCGGCCGCCGCGCGCGTCGGCGGGACATATTGCGGGTTTGCGCCGTTCTGCTGGCCGGTGAAGGGATCGGCGTAGGAGCTCGCCGGCGGCACCTCGCGCTGCGGCCGCTGCTGCTGCGCGCCGCCGAACAAGAAATCGAACAGGCCTTCGGCCGAAACCGGCGCCGGAGCCGCGAGCAGCGGAGCTACAAGAATGGCGGCCACAAGCATCGCGCGACGCCGCCGGCGCGCATGGGACACGACTGTACGCAATGCTCACTCCACCGACGCAACGCAATCCGCCGAGAGCAACCCGCCTCAGCTTCTGATTCACCATAAAGCGTGATGGTAAATGAGCGGTGACGGGGGGAGGTTCTCACCTCGCCCCGCTTGCGGGAAGAGGTCGAATCGCTCTTGCGATCCGGGTGAGGGTACAGGTCTTGCGGCCATCTCATCCGTGGAGAGAGCCCCTCACTCCGACCCCCTTCCGGTAAGAACGGGGCGAGGGAGCAGAGCCGTGCTACCCCTTCAAGAATTCCGACGCCTTGTACAACGAGCGGAACGGCAGGCCGGCCGCGCCGAACGTGTCGGTGGCGCCCTCCTCGCGATCGACCATGGTCAGCACCAGCACCACCTCGGCGCCGGTCTCGCGCACGGATTCCACCGCCTTCATCGCCGAGCCGCCGGTGGTGGTGACGTCCTCGACGATCACCACACGCTTGCCTTGAAGCGTCTCGCCCTTGGGAAGCCCCTCGATCGCGAGCTTTGCGCCGTGCTCCTTCGGCTTCTTGCGCACGAAGAACGCCGCGATCGGATGGCCCTTGATCCAGGAGATCTGCGCCAGCGCGCCGGCAAGCGGCACCGCACCCATCTCGAGCCCGCCGATGAAATCGAGCTGGTCGTCCTTCAGCGTCTCATAGGTGAGCTCGGCGAGCAGTGTGGCGCCCTCCGGATCCAGCATGGTTGGCTTGAGGTTGAAATAGAAATCGCTCTTGCGGCCCGACGCGAGGGTCACGTCACCGCGGCCGAATGAGCGGCGGCGGATGATTTCGAACAGGCGGGCGCGGGAGGCTGATTTCGACACGGCGGTCCCTCGGGAGCGTTTTTGGAAGTGGCGGAATTTATCCGCCACGGCCGCGACATTCCAGAGGAGACAAGTCCAGTCAACAGGGATCGGCTGACGGTCGGCCATCCCGGTCCGCCGGTTGTAGGGGTGCAACCTTCTGGAGTAGGTGAGGCGGCAGGTCTGTTGGGCAAGAAAACTGGGCAACAAACCGGGCAAGGAAACAAGACAATGACCATCGAGCTGCACACCTGGAACACGCCGAACGGCCGGAAAATCTCGGTCGCGCTGGAGGAGATGGGGCTGCCCTACAAGTTGATCCCGGTGAACATCACCAAAGGCGAGCAGATGGCGCCCGAGTTCCTCAAGCTGTCTCCGAACAACAAGATCCCCGCGATCGTCGACCCCGAAGGGCCGGACGGCAAGCCCGTCAGCGTATTCGAATCGGGCGCAATCCTGCTCTATCTCGGCGAAAAGACCGGCAAATTCCTGCCGAAATCGCTAGCCGGCCGGATTCCCGTCTACGAATGGCTGATGTGGCAGATGGGCGGCTTCGGGCCGATGCCGGGCCAGGTGCATCATTTCATCGCGCTGGAGAACGAGCAGGACCGCGCCTATGGCCTGAAGCGCTTCATGGCGGAGACGCGCCGGCTCTACAGCGTGCTGGACCGCCGGTTAGAGGGCCGCGACTTCGTCGCCGGCGATCTCTCGGTGGCCGATTTCGCCATCCTGGGCTGGGCTTGGCGCCATCCTCGCCACAAGGTTGAGTTGGCCGATTTCCCCAACGTCAAGCGCTGGTACGAAGCCCTGATGGCGCGCCCCGCGGTGAAGCGGGGGATGGAGGCGAAGCTGGATTGATCTGACGCTGTCATGCCCAACGAAGGCGGGCGATCCAGTATTCCAGAGGCAGTAATGACTGAGTCGAGAAGCTGCGGCGTACTGGATGCCCCGCCTTCGTTGGGCATGACAGCGTCGCACATCACACCCTCCTCGCCTCGACCGCCATCCGCACCGCGAGCCCGGCGAGCACAGTGCCCATCAGCCAGCGCTGCACCAGCATCCAGCTTGGCCGGCTTGCGAGGAACAGCGCGATCGAGCCTGCGGCAAGCGCGATCATCGCGTTCACGCTGACGCTGATCGCGATCTGGATCGCGCCAAGCACCACCGACTGCGCCAGCACGCTGCCTGCGGTGGGATCGATGAACTGCGGCAGCAGCGCCAGATACAGCATCGCGATCTTCGGATTGAGCAAATTGGTGACGAGCCCCATCGCGAACAGTTTGCGCGGGCTGTCGATCGCGAGCTGCTTGACCTGGAACGGCGAGCGTCCGCCGGGCTTCACCGCCTGCCAGGCGAGCCACAGCAGATAGCCCGCGCCCGCGAAGCGCAGCGCATCATAGGCAAAGGGAATGGCAAGCAGCAGCGCTGTAATCCCAAACGCCGCGCACAGCATGTAGAACACGAAGCCGAGCGCCACGCCGCCGAGCGAGACGATGCCCGCCGCCGGCCCCTGCGTGATCGAGCGCGAGATCAGATAGATCATGTTCGGCCCCGGCGTGAGCACTAGGCCGAAGCAGACCAGGGCGAAGCCGAGTAGGGCGGAGGTGTGGGGCATGCATGAATCCGCGGAAGAGGCGACCCGATTCTAGTAGGCATAGTGCCTCGATGCCATCGCGCAATTGCACCGAGAACAATTGAAATCTTCGGCGATCCGCTGCGTGGGGCCTTGCTACGACGCTTCGGCTTGCACGCCCCTGACGAACATCGCGAATCGGTCCATCGCCAACCGCAACGGCTCGGCGAGTGCAGGATTTGCGACGATGCCGTGCTCGTCGCAGGCGACGCCAAGGAGAGGCAGTGTTACGCAGGCTTCTTTTGCGATCCGCGCTGACATCGTTTCCAGAGTGAGGTCAGCGCCGCCAGGACATGCGTCGCGCGAGGAGACGTATTGATCAGTGCGATCGGCTTGTCGGGGAATTCATGGCTTCCGACCAGCCAGTCGAGCGCGTTCTTCAGGACGCCGGCGACGCCGCGGGCATATTCGGGGCTGGAGATCAGGACGCCGTCCGCGCTTCCGATTAGACGCCGCATCGCGTCGACTGGCGCCGGCACGTTGTCGCGATCAAGGTCCGGATTGAAGAACGGCAAGCCTGCAATTCCCTCGAAGGGAACGATCGCGACGCCTGCCGGCGCAAGGCGCGCCGCCGCACGCAACGCTGCGGTGTTGCTCGAGCCGGTCCGCAAGCTGCCGGAGATCGCGACGATGTTCATCAGCCAGTCCTGATCGCTAATGCGCCTCGTCCCAGTTGTTCGCCGCGCGTGCATCCACGTGCAGCGGCACCGAGAGCAGCACAGCCGGAAACGGAGCGTCCTGCATGACGCGCTGCACGACGGGAAGCGTCGCCGCGACCTCGGCGTCCGGCACCTCGAAGATCAGCTCGTCGTGCACCTGGAGCAGCATCTGCGCCGAGAGCTTCTTCTCGGCGAGTGCATCCTCCACCCGCGTCATGGCGCGGCGGATGATGTCGGCCGCGGTGCCCTGAAGCCGCGCGTTGATCGCGGCGCGCTCGTTGAAGGCGCGTACCGAGGCGTTCGACGCCTTGATGTCGGGATAGTGGCACTTGCGGCCGAACAGCGTGGTGACATAGCCGTGGCTCCGGCAGAAATCGCGGGTCTCGTCCATATAGGCGCGGATGCCGGGGAAGCGCTCGAAGTACTTCTTGATGTAGGCCGACGCCTCTTCGCGGGCTATGCCGAGCTGGTTGGCCAGCCCAAACGCCGAGATGCCGTAGATGATGCCGAAATTGATCGCCTTGGCGCGGCGCCGGATTTCGCTCGGCATGCCCTTGATCGGCACGCCGAACATTTCGGACGCCGTCATGGCGTGAATGTCCAGCCCGTCGCGGAACGCCTGCTTGAGCACTGGGATATCGGCGATTTCGGCAAGCAGCCGCAGCTCGATCTGCGAATAGTCGGCGGAGACGAGCTTGTGTCCCGGCGTCGCGATGAAGGCGCGGCGGATTTTTCGGCCGTCCTCGGTGCGCACCGGAATGTTCTGCAAATTCGGCTCGTTCGACGACAGCCGACCCGTCGTGGTCGCGGCCAGCGCGTAGGTGGTGTGGACGCGATGGGTCTGCGGATTGACGTAGGTCGGCAGCGCGTCGGTATAGGTCGATTTCAGTTTCGAGACCTGGCGCCACTCCAGAATCTTCTTGGGGAAATCGTGGCCCTGCTCGGCGAGCTCGTCCAGCACCTGCGCGGTGGTCGACCACGCGCCGGTCTTGGTCTTGCTGCCGCCGGGCAATCCCATCTTGCCGAACAGGATGTCGCCGATCTGCTTGGGGCTGCCGACATTGACCGGCTCGCCCGCGATCTGCTGGATCTCGGCTTCGACGCGGGCCGCAGTCTGGGCGAAATCGCCCGAAAGGCGCGACAGCACCTGGCGGTCGATCGAGATGCCGCGCCTCTCCATCCGCGCTAGCACCGAGACCAGCGGTCGTTCCAATGTCTCGTAGACCGTGGCCATGTGCTCGGCGACGAGGCGCGGCTTGAGCACGCGCCACACCCGCAACGTGACGTCGGCGCCTTCCGCCGACAGCGGCGCAGCCTTGTCGATCGGCACCTGGTCGAAGGTGATCTTGCCCTTGCCGTTGCCGAGCAGCTCGCTTTCCTTCAGCATGGCTAGGCCGAACCAGCGTTCCGAGAGCTGCTCGAGCGCGTGCGAGCCGCGGCCGGCATCGAGCACATAGGAAATCAGTTGCGCATCGTCGATGTTGCGCAGCGTGATGCCGTGCTGCGCCAGCATGACGGCGCTGAACTTGACGTCGAAGCCGATCTTGAGGATGCCTGATGACTCCAGCACCGGCCGCAACGCTTCGATCGCGTCTGTATGCTTGACCTGATCGGGCGCGAGGCCGGCATCGAACAGGCCGGCGCCACCGCCGGATCGCTTGTGCGCCAGCGGCACATAGCAGGCCTCGTTCGGCGCCAGCGCCAGCGCGATGCCGCAGAGATCAGCCTGCATCGGATCGGTGGAGTTGGCGCGGATCTCGATCGCAACATGGCCGGTATCGTGAATGCGCGCGACGAAGGCATTCAGCTCGGCAAGATTCTTGATCGTCTGGTACTTGCCGCGGTCGACCGGCAGTTTTCGCAGGGCCTCTTCGCGCGCGGCGGCGAGCGAGATCGGCGCACCCTTGGGGCTCGCGGCCTTGTTGTCCTTGCTGGCCGACTTGTTGCGCTCACCCGGCGCAGCTTGCGCCGGTGCGCCGGCTCCTGGCGCGGGGACGACGTTGGAAGGCGGTAGCGGCGAGAAGACGCTGGCGCCGCTGGTATAGCCGGGATCGGCATCCACGTTCGCTGGATCGATCTGCGAATAGTCGGCGACGCGTCGCGTCAGCGTCGTGAACTCCATAGCCTTCAGGAAAGCGATCAGCTTGCGGGCGTCGGGCTCGTGGACCGCGAGATCGTCCAGCGGCACGTCGAGCTCAACCTTGTCGTCGAGCAGCACGAGTTGTCGCGAGATGCGCGCCTTCTCGGCATTCTCGATCAGCGCTTCGCGCCGCTTCGGCTGCTTGATCTCGCCGGCGCGGAACAGCAATTGCTCAAGGTCGCCATATTCGACGATCAGCTGCGCCGCGGTCTTGACGCCGATGCCGGGCACGCCCGGCACGTTGTCGGTGGAATCGCCGGCCAGCGCCTGCACCTCCACCACCTTGTTCGGCGGCACGCCGAACTTCTCGATTACCTCGGGAACGCCGATGCGGCGATCCTTCATGGTGTCGTACATGGTGACGCAATCGGTCACGAGCTGCATCAGGTCCTTGTCGGAGGACACGATGGTTGCGGTCGCGCCGCGTTCGCAGGCCTGCCGCACATAGGTCGCGATCAGATCGTCGGCCTCGAAGCCCACCTGTTCCAGGCAGGGCAGGTCGAAGGCGCGCACGGCCTCGCGGATCAGTGCGAATTGCGGAATCAGATCATCCGGAGCCGGCGGCCGGTGTGCCTTGTATTCGGGATAGATCTTGTTGCGGAACGTGACCTCTGACTTGTCGAAGATGATCGCCAGATGCGTCGGCCGGTTGTCCTCGGGCATCTCGCGGAGCAGCTTCCACAGCATGTTGCAGAAGCCGAGCACGGCATTGACCTGCAAGCCGTCCGACTTGCGGTTCAGCGGCGGCAGCGCGTGATAGGCGCGGAAGATGTAGGAGGAACCGTCGACCAGGAAGACGTGGTCGCCCCTGCCGGCCGGCTTTGCGGTGACCGGTTTGGCAGCAGTGGGCTTGATGTCAGCCTTGGTCTCGGACTGGGGCGTCTCAGACTTGGCGGTGGTCTTCGGGGATGTCTTGGGCATGGCCGCAATGTATGAATTTTTGCGGATTTTGACAGCCTTGAGAGGGGGAATTTTGGGCCGGCGGCGCGGCTATCCCCACTGTCATTTCGCGCATTCCACTGTCGTTCCCCGCGAAGGCGAGGAATCAAGTACGCCGCGGCCTTCCGAACGCGACTGCTGCCTCTGGAATACTGGATGCCCCGCCTTTGCTGGGCATGACAGCTACTCCGCCGCCTGCAGCACGGCTCTCGCCTTCTTCGGCGCGATCCAGAACGCATCCGGCCGCTTGAACAGGAAATTGCCGCCGAGCCGTAGCGCGGCCTGCCAGATCGCGAGCGATCCGATCACGCCGGCGATGGTGACGGTCAACGACACCGTGCCGATGTCGGGAACGATGCCGGTGCGCAGCAACAGCGTTCGCGTGGCCGCCATCGGCAAGAAGAAGGCAAGATAGATCACGATCGAATGCTTGCCGCAGAAGCGCAGGACATTGAGCCAATGGGCGCGGGCCAGCAGCGTGCCTGATGCGATGATGGCGCAGGCGCCGGCAAAGCCGAGCGCGAGCGAGACGATCTTCCATTCGCTTACGCCATAGGCGACGGCGCCGGCGTCGATGACCACCCAGCTTGCGAGTGCCGCGAGCGCCCATGCGGGATGGTTGCGCGCGCGATCCGACAGCGTGAACACGTAAGGCGCGAACAAATAGCCCGAATAGAAGTAGACGAAGCGCGCGCAGAACTCGTCGATCACGGTCCAGCCGGTCGCGATCCGCGCCGTCTCCAGCGCTGCCGCAACGAGCCAGATCGCGGGCGGCGGGATCCGCCGTGTCAGTTTTGTGACGACGAAGAAGATTGGCAAGAGATAGATGAACCAGAGCGTGCCGAACGGCTCGACGAAGGATCCAAGATACAGAAGGCCGGCGTCGCGCCAGCTCGTCTCCGCGGCGGAGGCGGGCGCCTTGAAGGCGAACTGGATTGTCACCCAGACGACATAGAAATAGGCGAAATGCACCACCTTGCGGTCGAGATAGGTGCGCCAGTCCCGGTCGATCACCAGGGGCAGGAACAGGCCCGAAATCAGGAAGAAATCCGGCATCCGGAACGGCTTCGCGAAGGCCACCAGCACATGCATAAAGCCGGTCTCGCCGGCGGCGAGCTCGACCCCGAGCACCGAATGCATCATCACGACCATGACGATGCAGATGCCCTTGGCATAGTCGATCCAGTCGACACGCGCGGCAGCCGGGGCCCTCAGTCCCCCGCTCGCGGCGATTGTGCCTGATGGTGCCATGGTGTCCCTTTTCGAGGCGTCTTCCGCCCGGCTGTGCCTGGACTTGGAGCAGTCTTGGGGCAGTCTTGGAGCAGTCTTGGGGCAGTGTGGCGCCTTGCGGCTTACGATTTCTTTACCGGTACAATTCGTGTGCCGGTTTTTGCGTACTGACTGTTCCCTCACCCCGGGAAAATGCTAAACCGCCCGCATTGGCGTTTCGTTAACCAAGGCAGACAGGTTTTTTCCATGCGAATTGCGATGATCGGCACGGGCTATGTGGGATTGGTGTCCGGAGCCTGCTTTGCGGATTTCGGTCACGACGTCACCTGCGTCGACAAGGACGAGAAGAAGATTGCGGCGCTCCATCGCGGCGAGATACCGATCTATGAGCCCGGCCTCGACGAGCTGGTCGCGACCAATGTCAAGGCCAAGCGGCTCGACTTCACCACGGATCTGTCGAAGCCGGTTGCGGACGCCGACGCCGTGTTCATCGCGGTCGGCACGCCGTCGCGCCGCGGCGACGGTCACGCGGATCTGTCCTACGTCTACGCCGCCGCGCGCGAGATTGCGCAGTCGCTGTCCGGCTTCACCGTCGTGGTGACGAAGTCGACCGTTCCGGTCGGCACCGGCGACGAGGTCGAGCGCATCATCCGCGAGACCAACCCGTTAGCCGACGTCGTCGTCGCCTCCAATCCCGAGTTCCTGCGCGAGGGTGCGGCGATCCGCGACTTCAAATTCCCCGACCGCGTCGTGGTCGGCACCTCCGACGAGCGCGGCCGCAAGGTGATGGGCGACATCTATCGTCCGCTGTCGCTGAACCAGGCGCCACTGATGTTCACCGAACGCCGCACCGCGGAGATGATCAAATACGCCGCCAACGCGTTCCTCGCCACCAAGATCACCTTCATCAACGAGATCGCCGATCTTTCCGAAAAAGTCGGCGCCAACGTGCAGGAGGTCGCGCGCGGCATTGGCCTGGACAACCGCATCGGCACCAAATTCCTGCATGCCGGCCCGGGCTTCGGCGGCTCCTGCTTCCCGAAGGACACCAAGGCGCTGATCAAGATCGCGCAGGATTACGACGTGTCCTTGCGCATCGTCGAATCCGTGCTCGCGGTCAACGAGAATCGCAAACGTGCGATGGCGCGCAAAGTGAGCCAGGCGCTGGGCGGCTCGCTCCGCGGCAAGACCATCGCGGTGCTCGGCCTCACCTTCAAGCCGGACACCGACGACATGCGCGATGCGCCATCGATTCCGCTGGTCACAGGCCTGCTCGACATGGGCGCGAGGGTCAAGGCCTTCGACCCCGTCGGCATGGAGCAGGCCAAGGGCGAGCTGCCCAGCATCACCTACTGCGAGGACGCCTATGCCTGCGCGCAAGGCGCCGACGCGATTGTCATCGTCACCGAATGGGTGCAGTTCCGGGCGCTCGATCTCGACCGGCTGAAGGCGACCATGACGCAGCCGGTCGTCGTCGATCTCCGCAACATCTACCGCCCCGAGGACATGCAAGCCGCCGGCTTCGTCTATGAAAGCATCGGGCGGTCGTCGGTGCAGGGCTGATAGCGGCACATAATTGTCGATCGAAACTGTCATGGCCGGGCTTGTCCCGGCCATCCACGTCTGTTCTCTAGGCGGAAGACGTGGATGCCCGGCGCCTCCTGTGCGAAGACGCGCTTCGCGCCTTTGCCCGGGCATGACGAACGGATAGATACTTGCCCCGCAGCTTCGACACGCCCCTTCCGATCGATGCCGTGCTCGACGATCTCTCGCGCACGCTGGAGGCGCATAACGCCGCCGTGCTGGTGGCGCCTCCGGGCGCCGGCAAGACCACGCGGGTGCCGTTGGCGCTGCTGGATGCGCCCTGGGCCAGGGACAAGAAGATCATCGTGCTGGAGCCGCGGCGCATCGCCGCGCGGGCCAGTGCCGATCGCATGGCCAAATCGCTTGGCGAGCGCGCCGGGGAGACCGTCGGCTACCGCGTTCGCTTCGGCTCAAAAATATCGCGCGCGACGCGCATCGAGGTGGTGACCGAAGGCATCTTCACCCGCCAGATCCTGGACGATCCCGAGCTGTCGGGCGTCGCCGCCGTCCTGTTAGACGAGTTCCACGAACGTTCGCTCGACGCCGATCTCGGCCTCGCGCTGGCGCGCGACGCGCAACTGGGCCTGCGTGAGGATCTGCGCATTCTCGTCATGTCGGCAACGCTGGACGGTGCGCGTGTTGCCAGGCTGCTCGGCGAAGCGCCCGTCGTTGAAAGCGAGGGCCGTGCGTTTCCGGTCGAGACACGCTATCTCGGCCGCAAGGCGGACGTGCAGGTGGAACGGCAGATGGCGGATGCGATCGCCTCGGCCCTGCGCGCAGATAGCGGCTCGGTGCTGGCGTTCCTGCCGGGCGCCGCCGAAATCCGCCGCACCCAGAATTTTCTCGCCGAGCGCGTGCAGGATGCGTCCATCGAGATCGTGCCGCTGTTCGGCGCGCTCGATGCCGCTGTGCAGGATCGCGCCATCTCGCCGGCGCCCAAGGGCACGCGCAAGGTGGTGTTGGCGACCTCGATTGCGGAGACCTCGCTCACCATCGAGGGCGTGCGCATCGTGGTCGATTGCGGCCTTGCCCGCGTGCCGCGCTACGAGCCGGATATCGGCCTGACGCGGCTCGAGACCGTGCGTGCCTCGCGCGCCGCAGTGGACCAGCGCCGCGGCCGCGCCGGCCGTACCGAGCCTGGCGTCTGCTACCGGCTCTGGGACGAGCCGCAGACGGCGTCGCTTGCGCCCTACACCCAGCCGGAGATCCTCAGCGCCGACCTGTCCTCGCTCGTGCTCGATCTCGCGCAGTGGGGCGTGAGCGATCCGGCAGCGCTGTCGTTTCTCGATCCGCCGCCACAGCCGGCCTGGAAAGGAGCCAAGAGCCTGCTCAATGAGCTCAACGCGCTCGACGGCGACGGCCGCATCACCGCGGAAGGCAAGAGCCTGCGCGCGCTGGCGCTGCAGCCGCGGCTGGCGCGCATGATCGTGGATTCGCATCGCGCCGGCGCGGGCGAAGCCGCCGCCGAGATTGCTGCCATTCTCACCGAGCGCGGACTTGGCGGCGACAGCGCCGACCTCGAGCACAGGCGCGATCAGTTCCGCCGCGACCGCTCGCCGCGCGCGTCAAGCGCGCGCGACCTGGCGCGGCGCTGGGCTTCGCAGGTGGCCGCATCCGAGAAGATAAAGCCCGGGGAGGGCGATCTCTCCACGGGCCTGATGCTCGCCTACGCTTTTCCCGACCGCGTCGCGCGCAACCGCGGCAATGGCAGCTTCGTGCTCGCCAACGGCCGCGGTGCCGCCGTCGAGCAGACCTCCTCGCTCGCCCGCGCGCCCTACATCGCGGTCGGCGAAATGACGGGGACGGCAGCGAGCGGGCGCATTCTGCTCGCCGCCCCGATCGCGCAGGACGATATCGAGCGGCATTTCGCCGAGCACATCGAGACCGTCGATGAGATATCATTCGATCGCGGTGCGATGGCGCTGCGCGCGCGGCGAAAGCGCTCGCTGCACGCGATCACATTGTCCGAAACCACGCTCGCGCTTTCGCCCTCGGAGGAAACCGCGCGCATTCTTGCCAACGGACTGATTGCGGCAGGCCTCGACCGGCTGCCCTGGTCGAAAGCGGCCAGGCAATGGCGCGACCGGGTGATGTTCCTGCGCAAGGCGGAAGGCGATAGCTGGCCCGACCTGTCGGATGACGGGTTGATAGCGCGGCGCGACGATTGGCTGGTGCCGGTGCTCTACGACAAGATCGCGCTGAAGGATCTTTCCACCGGCGATCTCTCCGATGCCCTGATGACGCTGTTGCCGTGGGAGATGCGCGCCCGGCTCGAGCGCGAGGCGCCGACCCATTTCGAGGCGCCGACCGGCACCATGCTCGCGATCGATTACGAAGCCGAGCAGGGACCGACCATCGCGGTGCGGCTCCAGGAATTGTTCGGCCTCAGCACCCATCCGTCGATCGCGGCCGGCAAGGTGCCGCTGGTGCTGGAATTGCTGTCGCCGGCGCAGCGCCCGGTGCAGGTGACGCGCGATCTTCCCGGGTTTTGGCGCGGCAGTTACAGCGCCGTTCGCTCCGACCTGCGCGGCCGCTACCCGCGCCATCCCTGGCCGGAAGATCCGGCAAGCGCGCTGCCGACCCGGCGGGTCAAGCCGCGCGGCACGTGAATCGAGAGTAGATTCTCATGGTGAGGAGCGCGGAACGCGCGTCTCCGGACGATGCTTGCATCGCCGGGCGAACCATGCAGGCCCGCCCCGCACCCGCAGCCATCCTTCGAGACGTCCGCTTCGCGGGCTCCTCAGGATGAGGATTTGTAGTCTCTGCGACCTTGGCGCATTAACCGTTCACTCATCCTTTTCGTCAAAATGACACCGTCCTGGCCGCGGCCGCGCTCGCGGACAGGCGTGTGGCGTGTTGAAATCGAGCTTTCGGGCTCCGAGTGGTGTGATGCGTAACATAATGATCTTCGCGGCCATCATGATCGGGCTTGGCACCTTCATGGCGCAGATGGCGGACAGGATGAGCTCCGCCTCCGCAACATCAGCGCCTCGCACGACGGTCGCAATTGCAACGACGGCGCCCGCTGGCAGCCGCAGCCTCAATATTGCCCGCGACGGCCGCGGCCATTTCCAGGCCGAGGGCCGGATCGACGGCCAGCGCATCGGCTTCATGGTCGACACCGGTGCCTCCGTGGTGGCGCTGAACGAGACGTCGGCTGCGCGCTTTGGCCTGCGTCCCTCGCGCAGCGAGTACAACGCCACGGTCTCCACCGCCAACGGCACCATCAAGGCCGCGCGCACCCGCATCGCCATGCTTGATGTCGGCGGCCTCGTCGTGCGCGATGTCGATGCCATGGTGCTGCCGGACGAGGCGCTGTCCGAGAACCTGCTCGGCCTCTCCTTCCTGTCCCGCCTGAAGCGTTTCGAATACGCCAACGGCCAGATGGTGCTGGAGCAGTAAGGCCAGCCCTCAAGGCTCGCCCGACCGAATAATTTAAAAAATGCCTTTGTTTCGACCGCTCTCGCGGTGATGCTCCCGCGTTACCAAACTGCCGCAATTATAATCCATAAGCCTCCCTTCCCGCCTTCCGCTGCGGCCCGGCATTCGCTAAGGCTGCATGAAATCCTGCTCTTCTCATGAGATCGTCTCAATGTTCCCCAAGCCGAAATCCGTGTTGCTGCCCAACACCTATGCCTTCGAATCCGAGCCGATGGTGAAAGCGACCGGCTTTCGCGAATACGACGCGCGCTGGCTGTTCCAGAAAGAAATCAACCTGATGGGGGTGCAGGCGCTCGGCATGGGGCTGGGCGCGCTGATCGCCGAGCTCGGCGTCGGCCAGGAGATCGTCACGGGACATGATTTCCGCGGCTATTCGGCCTCGATCAAATACGCGCTGATTTCAGGCCTGATGGCTGCGGGGTGCAAGGTGCACGACATCGGGCTTGCGGTGACGCCGATGGCCTATTTCGCGCAGTTCGATCTCGATGTGCCCTGCTGTGCCATGGTCACGGCGTCGCATAACGACAATGGCTGGACCGGCGTGAAGATGGGGGCCAACCGCCCGTTGACGTTCGGCCCGGACGAGATGACGCGGCTGAAACAGATCGTGCTGGGCGCCGAGTTCAAGAACAAGGCCGGCGGCTCCTACCAGTTCCACGAGAATTATCCGGCCCGTTATATCGCCGATCTCACCAGCCGGCCGAAGCTGAAGCGCAAGCTCAAGGTGGTCGCGGCCTGCGGCAACGGCACCGCCGGCGCATTCGCGCCGCAGGTGCTGGAGGCGATCGGCTGCGAAGTGATCCCGCTCGACACCGAGCTCGACTACACTTTCCCGAAATACAATCCGAATCCGGAAGACATGGAGATGCTGCACGCGATCCGCGACGCGGTGCTGCAGCACAACGCCGATGTGGGCCTCGGCTTCGACGGCGACGGCGATCGCTGCGGTGTCGTCGACAACACCGGCGAGGAGATCTTTGCCGACAAGGTCGGCGTGATGCTGGCGCGCGACATGTCGGCGATCCACAAGGACGCGCAGTTCGTTGTCGACGTGAAGTCGACCGGCCTGTTTGTCACTGATCCGGTGCTGCAGAAGCAGGGCGCGAAGGTCGCCTACTGGAAAACCGGTCATTCCTACATGAAGCGCCGCACCAACGAGATGGGCGCGCTTGCGGGTTTCGAGAAGTCGGGCCACTTCTTCTTCAACAAGCCGTTCGGCCGCGGCTACGATGACGGCCTGGTCTCGGCGATTGCAATCTGCGACATGCTCGACCGCGCCCCCGGCAAGTCGATGGCCGACCTGAAGGACGCGCTGCCAAAAACCTGGTCGTCGCCGACCATGTCGCCGCATTGCGCCGACGAGGTCAAGTACGGCGTCATCGACGCCGTGGTGAAGCACTTCGAGGGCTTGCAGGCCAAGGACGCCAAGATCGGCGGACAATCGATCCGCGATCTCGTCACGGTCAACGGTGTGCGCGTTACGGTCGAGGACGGAAGCTGGGGGCTGGTGCGCGCCTCATCCAACAAGCCCGAGCTCGTCGTTGTCGTCGAGAGCCCGGTCTCCGAGCAGCGCATGCACGATATGTTCGAGATGGTGAACATCGTGCTGCGCACGCATCCGGAAGTCGGCGAGTACAATCAGAAGATTTGAGGCGAGGGGCGCCTGCATCCACCGCTGTCATCACCCGCGAAAGCGGGTGATCCAGTATTCCAGAGGCGGTTGTGATCGAGCGGAGGAGCCGCGGCGTACTGGATCGCCCGGTCAAGTCGGGCGATGACACCTTCTCTGTGGCGAGACGCGAGTCCTAAGCCGCCACGACCGCCGGGATCGGCAGCGCGGTCACGGACTTGATCTTCTCCATCGCGAAGCGCGAGGTGACGTTCTTGAGCGGCACCGCGCTGATCAGCTTCTTGTAGAACACGTCATAAGCCTGCATGTCCGCGACGACGACGCGCAGCATGTAGTCGACGTCGCCGGCCATGCGATAGAACTCCATCACCTCGGGCATGGCGCTGACGGCCTCGGCGAACTTCTTCAGCCAGGCATCGGAATGATCGGAGCTCTCGACCGAGACGAACACGGAGATGCCGAGCCCGATCTTGTTCTGGTCGACCAGGGCCACCCGTTTCAGGATCACGCCGTCGGCCTCCAGGCGCTGGATGCGCTTCCAGCAGGGGGTTGAGGACAGCCCGACGCGGTCGCCGATCTCGGCAACGGAAAGGGAGGCGTCCTCCTGGAGCACCATCAAGATCTTGCGGTCGATGGCGTCGAGGCGGCGGCTGGTCTCGGGGATCTGGACAGCAAGGTCAGTCATTTGAAGAACTTTGTTCCATTATGAGGGCTAGTTTCCCTCATATAGAGAAAAATCTTCTATCGCAAGCCTATATTCTCGGCGCGTGATCCCGCTTGGCCTCTGGCCGCTTCTGCAAAAACTCTTCAACTTCAATGCGTTGTGGGGCAGCCAGACCGCCGCCGTGGCGGGTGCATTTGAGTGCTGCGGCGGCCGCGGCGAATCGCAGCGCCTCGCGCAAATCGCTGCCTTCGGCCAGGCGAAGCGCGAAGGCGCCGTGGAAGACGTCGCCGGCGCCGAGCGTATCGACGGCCTCGACCGCGAAAGCCGGTGTCTCCTTCAGCTCGCCTGTCTCGTTCAGCCAGATCGCGCCGCGCGGGCCGCGGGTGGCGGCCAGGAACGCCGGTGTCAGCCTGGCCAGGCGCTTCAATGCCTCGCCATCGTCGGCGACGCCCGCCGTCTCCTGCACCTGTTCGCTGGCGAACAGCAGATGCGACGCCGTCGTGAGCAGGCCCTCGGTCGGCGGCATCGCGCGGTCGACGCCGACGATGATCGGAATACCGAGCCGGCGTGCCTCAGTGCAGAACTCGGTGCAGAACGCGGCGCAGCGGCTTTCGACAAGCACCGCCTGGCAGCCGGCCAGCAATACGTCGGCTTCCGGCAGCTTCACGTTCCACAGCGCGGGATCGCGATAGATGGCGAGGGTGCGTTCGCCGGTTGCGTCGACCATGATCGCCGAGACTGGGGTCATGAGACCGGGCATGCGCACGATATGCGTGGTCTCGATCCCCTCTGCGGCCATCTGATCGAGAATGAAGCCGCTCGACGTCTCGCCGGCGTCGCCCATCGGCCCGGCGAACGCGACGCGGCCGCCAAGCCGGGCGATTGCGATCGCGGCATTGAGTGCGTTGCCGCCGCAGATCTCTGCCAGATGGCTGGCGTTTGACTTGCTGCCGGGGTCGGGCACGGCATCGACCCGAAAGGTGAGATCGCGTACGGGGATGCCGATGCAGAGGATGCGCGGCGCGATCCCGGATGCAGTCATCGGCGGTCTCAGCTCAAGCGCCGTTCTTGTCGTGCACCCAGCGGCCGAGCAGATGATGGGCGATGGCGAAGGGATGCGGGCCGGCGAGACCATCGGCATGGGTCCGCGTCAGCATCAGGGCCGCCTCCTCGCGCGTGAACCAGCGTGCATCCTCGAGCTCCGAGTGATCGACGACGATGTCCTCGTTGAGCGCCCGCGCACTGCAGCCGATCATCAGCGATGACGGATAGGGCCATGGCTGCGTCATGTAATACTGCACGTCGGTGCAGCGAATGCCGGACTCTTCGAGAATCTCGCGGCGCACCGCGTCCTCGATGGTCTCGGCGGCCTCGACGAAGCCCGCGAGGCATGAATACATGCCCGGCGGGAACTGCTTCTGGCGGCCGAGCAGGCATTTTTCTCCGGAAGCCACCAGCATGATCACGACCGGATCGGTACGCGGAAAGTGCTCGGCCTTGCAAGCGGGGCAGTCGCGCTTCCAGCCGCCTTCCTTCATCGTGCTGCGTGTGCCGCAATTGGCGCAATAGCCGTGGCGCTGGTGCCAGCTCACCATAGACTTTGCCATCGCAATCGCCGAGAGCTCGTCGGGGCGCACCGCGCCCTGCATTGCCATGCCGCGCAATTCGGTGAGACTGTAGTCTTCGCGACCGACAAGCTTCTCGGCGGCGGCTTGCGACAGGCCCATGCCGAACATTGCCGCGCCATCCCGCAAGCCCAGGAAGATCGTGCCGGGATTGGCGCCGCATTTCAGCGCTTCGTCGATCGACAGCAGCGCACGGACTTTCTCGCCCTCGCGCCTCACCAGCAGCGAGTCGCGGTGGACGACATAGACGCGCGATGACGGTTTCTGTTCCAGCGCGAACAGCTTTTCGTCATCGCGGCGCAGATGCGCGGCGCGATCGAGGATGTTGGTGACGAACGCCGGCTGCCCCAGCGGAAACGAGTCGAATGCTGACATTTCTTGTTCTTTCAACCCAACCAGATCTTGCGGCGAAGCGCGCTGATGAAATTCTGCACCTCTGTGGCATCATGCGCCAATGGCTGCATCACGCCCCAGACCGGCCGCGGCCAGGCGGCATCACCGGTGCGGCGCGCGATGATGTGGACGTGAAGCTGCGGCACCAAGTTGCCGAGCGCCGCGATATTGAGCTTGTCGCATTTGGTGATCTCCTTCAGCGCGCGCGAGACCCGCGAGATCTCGGTCATCAGCTGCGCCTGCTGCACCTCGTCGAGATCGATGATCTCCACCGCGTCGGCGCGCCGCGGCACCAGCAGCAGCCAGGGGTAATTCGCGTCCTTGATGACCAGCACCTTCGACAGCGGCAGGTCGCCGATGTCGATGGTGTCCTCTTTCAGGCGGGAGTGCAGCGACCAGGCGGGATCGGACATGAAGGTTTCCGGATGGCCCGATGGGACCGGGCATGGCGGGGCGGAACCCCTGAATATTTGCCCCGACCATACGATACGGTGTCCGATAGGGGAAGGATGGCGCTGCGCGGCAACTGCATACTCGATCGTCGTCTTGGACAAGCGTAGCGAAGCGGAGCGCTGATCCAGGACCCATATCCACAGGATGTGGGAAGAGGCACGCTGGCAGCTCCAGCGTGCCTCACACTGACATTTGGGGTAATGGGTCCTGGCTTTCGCCAGGACGACAATGAGGCTTTACGCCGACGCCAGCACCCGCGCATTGTTGCGGATCGAGGCTTCGCTGACGCGGATGCCGAGGCCGGGACCGTCGGGCACCACGACGTGGCCGCCGCGGTTGGCGACGCGCTCTTCCAGCACGTCCTCGGTCAGCACGTGATGCGGCATATAGAATTCGCAGCCGAGCGAGATGCCGGGTGTTGCTGCGATCAGCTGCGTGCCGGCGGCCAGCCCAATGCCGCCCTCCCACAGCGTGCCGCCATAGCCGGGCAGGCCGGCGACATCGGCGATGGCCATGATCGCCTGCGCCTCGAACAGGCCGCCCGCTTTCATCAGCTTGATCGAGACCGCATCGGCGGCCTCGCGGCGCACCACCTCCATCATGTCACGGCGGTCGAAGCAGCTTTCGTCGGCGAGCAAAGGTGTTTCGAGCGCTGCGGTGAGCTGCGCCATCACGTCGAGATATTTGCGCGGCACCGGCTGCTCGATGAAGGTCGGCGCAAACTGCTCGACGTCGCGCAAAATCTTGATGGCACCGAACGGCGCTAGCGCCTGATTGTAGTCGACGCGCAGATCGACCTTGTCGCCGAATTCCTTCCGGATCGCTTCGAGATGGTCGAGATCCTCGCGATGCGGCTTCACGCCGGTCTTGACCTTGTAGATGGCATTGCCGTCCGGAACCATCTTGCGCATGCGCTCGAGATCGGCGGCGAAGTCGGGATCGGCGATCGAGAAGGAGAGGGGAATGGTGTCGCGGACGCGGCCTCCGAGGAGGTCGGCCACCGAAAGCCCGGACGACTTGCCGACGATGTCGAGCAGCGCCATCTCGATCGCGACCTTGGCCTCGGCATGTCCGACCAGAGCGCGGTCGAGCTCGGCCATCAGCGCGCGGATGCGGCGGACGGGCTTGCCGAGCAGGATGGGCCGCAGATAGATATCGAGCGCGGAGAACGCCGCTTCCGGCGTTCCCGTAAAGACTTCCCACGGCGCGGCTTCGCCCCAGCCGACGATGCCGTTGCTGGCGGTGAGCTCGATCAGCACACGCTTCACCGTGCCCTTGACGTTGCCGACGCCCTGGAGGCGCGCCATCTTGATCGGGCTCTCGATCAAAAACAGCCTGATACGTTCGACGGTGGCTTCGCTCATGTCAGGCCTCCATTGACGTGCCAGACCTGGCCGGTGACGTAGGACGCCTTTGGCGATGCCAGGAAGGCGATGATCTCGGCCACTTCCTCCGGCCGTCCGCGACGATGCATCGGAATCAGCGCCTCCGTTGCGGCGATCTGCTCTGGAGACAGCCGGCTCTCGCTTGGTCTGTCCTTGACGATGAGGCCCGGCGCAACCGCATTCACGGTGATGCCGTCTTTGGCAAGCTCGATCGCGGTCAGCCGCACCAGCGCTTCCAGCGCGGCGCGGCTCGCCGCCGTCGCGGCGAATGGCGCGAACTCGGGCCGGATCGCATGCGCCACGAATGACGACACCGCCACGATCCGTGCATCTTGTCCGGCACGCAGCAATGGAAGCGCGGCGTCGACCAGCCGCGTGAAGGCCAGCGCCGATTCATCCATCGCGCGGCGGAACTCGCCCGCCGGCGTGCCGATCGCACTGCCGCGGCGGGCATGGCCGCCAACCAGGATCAATCCGTCGAGCCGGCCGAAGGCCTGTTGCGCGGCAGCGACGGCATCGGTGACCGCGGCCTCCTCGGCAAGGTCGCCGAAGCACTTTGCCACCGTCGCGCCTTGCGCTTCGGCGTCCGCGGCCGTGGCATCGAGGCCAGCCGTGTTGGAGCGCGTGTGCAGCACAAGTCCGGTGCCGGGCGCCGCGAGCAATTTTGCGGTGGCGCGGCCGATGCCGCTGGCGGCGCCGGTGACGAGATAGACACGATCGATGTTTGGCATCACGGTGCTGCGTTGGCCGGCGGCAATGCGCCGGTGCGGTGGAAATGGCTGAGGAACGCGCGTGTCGCGGCTTCCTGCGGATTGTCGATCACCTGCCGCGCCGGACCTTCCTCGACGACGACGCCGTCGCGCATGAAGATGAGGCGGTCGGCGACCTCGCGGGCGAAGGCGATTTCGTGGGTTACGATCACCATGGTCATGCCCTCGGATGCGAGCCGCCGCATGACGGCGAGGACCTCGCCGACCAGCTCGGGATCGAGCGCCGAGGTCGCTTCATCAAACAGCATCACGTCCGGCTCCATGGCGAGCGCCCGTGCAATCGCGACGCGCTGCTTCTGGCCGCCGGACAACGTCGCGGGATAATGGTCGGCTTTCTCTGCAAGACCCACCTTCGTAAGTTGCGCGTGCGCGAGCGCCTCGGCGTCGGCCCTGGCCATGCGCCGCACGGTGACCGGTCCCTCCATCACGTTCTGGAGTGCCGTCATGTGTGGGAACAGGTTGAAGTGCTGGAACACCATGCCGGTGGTGGCGCGGAATTTTGCCAGCGTCTTGACGTCCGGCAGCTTCGTACCCGCACCGAAGGCGAAGCGCGTTTCGCCGACGCGGACGCTACCGCCATCAGGCGTCACCAGCAGATTGATGCAGCGGAGCAGCGTCGACTTGCCGGAGCCCGACGGGCCGATCAGCGCCACCACGCCGCCCTTGGCGACGTCGAGGCTGATGTTCTTCAGGACCTCGTTGCTGCCAAAGCTCTTGCGCAAGGCCCGGATCTCGATTTTTGACGTCTCGCTCATTCGCCGACCGCCAGTCGCTTTTCGCCGCGCCGGACGAGGATGGTCAGGGGAATCAGGATCGCCGCATAGGCAACCGCCACTGCTGTATAAGTTTCCAGCGGCCGGTAGCTGTCATGGGCGGCGACCTGGCTCTGGTAGACCAGATCGGGCACCGCCAGCACCGAGACCAGCGAGGTGTTCTTGAACTGGATGATCGACTGGTTCATCAGCGCCGGGATCATACGCTTGATCGCCTGCGGCAGCACGACGCGCCGCATGCTCTGGCCCGGGGTCATGCCGAGCGCGGCGCCGGCTTCGGACTGGCCGCTGTCGATCGAGACGATGCCGCCGCGGATGATCTCCGAATAAAACGAGCCGCCATAGAGCGAGAGCGCCAGCGCCGAGGCCGTGATCGGTGTCATTTCGACCCCGGCCAGGATCGGCAGCGCGTAATAGAACCAGATCAGCTGTACCAGGATCGGCGTGCAGCGGAACGCCTCGATGAAGGTGAGTGCGACCAGACGCACCGCTCGGAAGCGCGACAGCGTTCCGAACGCGCCGAACAGGCCGAACACCAGTCCAAGCACCACGATGACCACGGTGAAGCCGACGGTGACGCCAAGCCCGTTGAGAAAGAGCCAGCGATAGCTCCAGAGAATGCCGAAGTCCCACTGATACATATTGTTGCGTATCTCAGTCGCGAAATGGCTTGGAAAGTTGGAGCCGCACGCTCGCTGCACCTCTCCCGCTTGCGGGAGAGGTCGGCGCGAAGCGCCGGGTGAGGGCTTTCTCCACTCGGGGAGTCTCCCTGGCGGAGACACCCTCACCCCGACCCTCTCCCGCAAGCGGGAGAGGGAGCAGGGTGGAGCGTACGGACCGAGCTCGACCCAAACTCATCACACCTTACAGCGACACGCCCGGCGGAATGTCCGCCTCGGTCACGCCCACCAGCTCCATATTCGTGATGATGGCGTTGCGGATGAAGCCGAGACCCTTGTTGAAGTCGATCCAGGTGTTGACGTAGTCGCGCCAGGTCTTGTCGGTCTCGCGGCGGAAGCCGACGTTCGACGTGGTAGCGAAGATCGGGGTGGGCAGCACGAACTGGCCGAGCGAGGGGTTCTTCTTCAGCACCGTCAGCGACAGCATGGTGATCAGGCACTGCGCGTCGACGCGGCCGGTCTGGAGTGCAGCGGTGGCGTCGTCGGCGCTCTTCAGCCGGGTGATCTGCGCCTTCGGCGTCAGGCGGCTGACAACCTGGTCGTGCGAGGAGCCCTGGTCGACGGCGATCTTGACGTCGGGCGAGTTCAGCTCGGCCCAGCTCTTTGGCTTGAAATCCTTCTTGCAGAGAATGCCGAAGGCGTTGTTGAAGACCGGCACCGAGAAATCGATCACCAGCGCGCGCTTCGGGGTCGGGTTGAGGCCGAAGAAGATGTCGATCTTGTTGGACTGCAGATCGAGCACCGAATTGCCCCAGGTGGTCTCGGTGATGTCGAGCTCGGCCTCCATGTCGTCGGCCAGCGCCTTGGCGATATCGACGTAAAAGCCCTTCCACTGGCCGCTGGCGAGATCCTTCATGTAATAGGGCGCGCCCCCGCCGACCGCACCGATCCGCATCTTCTTGGTCCTTCGGATGCGGGCAAAGGTCGATTCGTTCGGATCGGCGGCCTGGGCCACGGCCGGGGACGCCAGCGCGCCCGCGGTCGCCGCGCCAATGGCGCCAAGTCCGACAATCGATGCAACATCACGACGTGTAACCATTGGGATCAATCGCTTTTCTGGTTGGCTGAGTTCCGGCAGCGTTCATACCAAGGTGGCCCCAACAGCGAAAGCACAGCCTATCGGCTGGGCAAACCGGAAAATGCCCGGATGCTGGGCAAGCCGGAGCCGAGCCAGCGGGCTCGAGCCGATCCCCGCTTGCTTTCCGGCCCTTTTGGCCCCAAATAGGGACCGGGAGATTGGCGGTGGACGAGCCACTCGCCAACCGGGTCAGGTCCGGAAGGAAGCAGCCCTAACGAGGTCCGGATCGGGTCGCTCGTCAGTCTCCTACCTGTTTTTTCGAGCGAATAGCGCCGGCGGCTCGCGCCGCCAGCGCGCTCCTTTCCGCAAAGCCGGCCGAGAGAGATTTCATTGCGGATCGACCGATGACCGACGCTGGCGCCCATCCCAATTCCGACAGCGCCAGCCAGGCTGGCTTTGCACTCGGCGCCCAGCCGGGAACACCCTACCGGGTGCTGGCGCGCAAATACCGCCCCTCCAGCTTCGACGATCTGATCGGCCAGGAGGCCGTGGTCCGCACCGTCTCCAATGCGTTCGAGACCGGGCGGATTCCGCAGGCCTGGATCCTCACCGGCGTTCGCGGCGTCGGCAAGACCACCACAGCGCGCATCCTGGCCCGTGCGCTCAACTACGAGATGCCGGACGGCTTGGTGAAGGGCCCGACAGTCCAGATGCCGACGCTCGGCGTGCATTGCCAGGCGATCATGGAAAGCCGGCACATGGACGTGCTGGAGATGGACGCGGCCTCGCATACCGGCGTCGACGACGTCCGCCAGATCAATGACAGCGTGCGCTATGCGCCGGCGAGCGCCCGCTACAAGGTCTACATCATCGACGAAGTCCACATGTTGTCGACGGCGGCGTTCAACGCCTTCCTCAAGACGCTGGAGGAACCGCCGGAGCACGCCAAATTCGTGTTCGCGACCACCGAGATACGCAAGGTTCCAGTCACGGTGCTGTCGCGCTGTCAGCGTTTTGATCTGCGCCGCGTCGAGGCCGACGTGCTGATGAAGCACCTCGCCAACATTGCCGCCAAGGAAAGCGTCGAGATCGAGCCGGAAGCGCTCGGCATCATCGCGCGCGCGGCGGAAGGTTCGGTGCGCGATTCGCTGTCGCTCCTCGACCAGGCCATTGCGCATGCGGCGGGCACCGTAAAGGCCGATGCCGTGCGGCAGATGCTGGGGCTAGCGGACCGCACCCGCGTGATCGATCTGTTCGATTCGCTGGCACGCGGCGACATTGCGGCCGCCTTCAACGAGTTCCGCGACCAGTACGACGTCGGCGCCGATCCCATCGTCGTGCTCTCGGATCTCGCCGAATTCGTCAACTTCGTCACCCGCGTCAAGATCGTGCCGGCGACCGCCGACAACGTTGCCTATGGCGAGACCGAACGGCTGCGCGCGCGCGACTTTGCGTCGAAGATCTCGATGCGCGTGCTGTCGCGGATGTGGCAGATGCTGCTCAAGGGCATCACTGAGGTGCAGGCTGCGACGCGGCCGGCCGCTGCGGCCGAGATGGTGCTGGTGCGCATCGCCTATGTTGCCGACCTGCCGACGCCGGACGAAGCGATCCGGATGCTGGAGCAAAACGGCGGCGGCTCGCCGGTTGCGAACGGTGGCAGCGCTGCGCGCAGCGCGCCGGCAGCACCAATTGCCTCGGCAGCGCCGGTGCGCGCGCCGACCTCGTCGCCGTCATCGTTCGGCGGCGGTGCCCGGCCGCAGATGGCCGCGCCCGCGCCGGATCCCCAAGGCGCAGCACCCGTGCTGCATGTCACGAGCTTCACCCAGCTCGTCGCGCTGGCGGGGCAGAAGCGCGACCTCATGACCAAGGGCGCGCTCGAATCTGACATGCGGCTGGTTCGTTTCGAGGAGGGCCGGCTGGAAGTCGCGCTCGAGCCCCAAGCCTCCAAGACCATGATCTCGGACTTGGCGCGCAAGTTCGAGCTCTGGACCGGCCGGCGCTGGACCGTGATCGTTTCCAACGAGCAGGGTCAGCCGACGCTGCGCTCGGTGAAACAGGCCGCCAAGCAGGCGCATGCGCGCACGGCCGAAGCCGACCCGCGCATCCAGGAGGTGCTGTCGCGCTTCCCCGGAGCCAAGGTCGTCGAGGTCCGCAGGCTTGCCCCGGAGGTGCCGGAAACCGATATAAATGCCGACTATGGCAATGACGATCCGCCCGACGGTTCCGACGGCGACGATCTCTAGAGCCCATCCAAGGACACGCACCGATGGCTGATTTTCTCGGCATGATGAAGCAGGCGGCGCAGCTGCAATCCAAGATGCAGGCGATGCAGGACGAACTCGGCAATGTCGAGGTCGAGGGCATCTCCGGCGGGGGCCTGGTCGCCGTGCGCATGACTGCGAAGATGGACGTGAAGGGCGTTAAGATCGATCCCTCGCTGATGAAGCCCGAAGAGCGTGAAGTGCTCGAGGATCTGCTGGTCACCGCGCTCGGCGACGCCCGCCGCAAGGCTGAAGCCGCGATGCAGGAAAAGATGCAGTCGCTCACCGGCGGGCTCGGCCTGCCGCCGGGGTTGTTCGGCCAATAATATGGGCGCGGTCGCAGGTCCCGAGATTGAGCGGCTGGTTCAGCTCCTCGCACGGCTGCCGGGCCTCGGACCGCGCTCTGCGCGGCGCGCGGCCTTGCATCTGATCAAGAAGCGCGAGGCGCTGATGATGCCGCTGTCGGGCGCCTTGCAGGTTGCGCTCGAGAAGGTCCAGGTCTGCAAGACCTGCGGCAACATCGATACTCAAAATCCCTGCACAGTCTGCATCGATCCGCGGCGCGATCCTTCGATCATCGTCGTCGTCGCCGACGTCGCCGATCTCTGGGCGCTGGAGCGGGCCAACGCGACGCAGGGCCGCTATCATGTGCTGGGGGCGACATTGTCGCCGCTCGACGGCGTCGGCCCGCAGGATCTCACCATCGATGCGCTGGTCGCGCGCGCGCATGATGCGCAGGTGCATGAAATCATCCTGGCGCTGAATGCGACGGTCGACGGCCAGACCACGGCGCATTACATCACCGACCTGCTTCAGGACGCGAACGTAAAAGTAACGCGCCTCGCCCATGGTGTGCCGGTCGGCGGCGAGCTTGATTATCTCGATGAAGGTACGCTGTCGGCCGCGATGCGGCAGCGGACCCTGTTCTAGCCTCCTACAGACTCACGGAACGGACGACATGACGAAACGATTCGCCACTCGATTGGCTTTGGTTGCGACGATGATGATGCTGGTGACCCCGGCCATCTCCGCGCAGCAGGGCGATGACGCGGCTCCGCCGCCGCCAAAGCCCGGCAAGCCGATCAACACCGGCGACGTGCTCTCGGGCGAGCTCAACGCGATGAAAGTGCGCGACGTCAAGAACGCCGGCAAGAAGATTGCGACCTACCAGATCACCTCCGAGCCGCGCCGGCTGCCGCCGCCGAACGGGCTGTGCAATCTCGAGACCGGCCCCGAGACTTTCCAGCTCGTTCCCAGCGGCGATGCGCAGGCCGCGCAGTTGAAGACGTTCGCCGGCAAGGAGATCTCGGTCAAGGTCGACGAGGTCGCCTGCGCCAGCGACCCCGGCCAGATGAGCGAAGCCGTGATCACGAAGTGGAGCATCATCAAGAAGCAGTAGCGACACTCGCTCCGCAGCTTGCAACGTTCTCCGTCGTCATTGCGAGGAGCCCTTGCGACGAAGCAATCCAGGGTGTTTCCGTCGGAAGCAGTCTGGATTGCTTCGCTTCGCTCGCAATGACGAAAGTGAGAGCGTCGGCCTAAACCCTTACCGGCCCCAGCGCCTCGAAATGTCCGCGCTTCTGCAGCCAACTGAGCAGCATCAGGCTCGGGATCGCCACCAGCACGCAGATCACGAAGAACAGCGGCCAGCCGGTCGCCTTGGCGACATAGCCTGCCACCGACGACAGATAGGTGCGTCCCACGGCCGCAAGCGCGGTGAGCAGCGCGTATTGTGTCGCCGTATGCAGCGGGTTCTGGCACAGCGCGGACAGATAGGCGACGAAGATCACGGTGCCGATGGCGCTGGTGAAGTTCTCAGCTGTGATGGCGAAGGCGAGCGCCCATTGGCTGGTGCCGACGAAAGCCAGCCACGAGAAGGAGAGATTGGCGAGCGCCTGCACCACGCCGCCGATCCAAAGGCTGGTCGAAAGCGAATAGCGCCGCGCGACGAAACCGCCGGCAAAGCCGCCGATCAGCGTCGCGGCAAGCCCGACCCCCTTGACGATCGCCGCATAGTCGTTGCGGGAGAAGCCGAGGTCGATCACGAACGGCGCCGTCATGGTGCCGGAGAACGCGTCGGTGAACTTGAACAGCACGACGAAGGCCAGCGCCGCGAGCGCATCCTTGCGCGACAGGAATTCCGAGAAGGCGCCGATCGCGGCGTGCAGCACGCGTGCGAACGCCGTCTCGGCTTTCGTCGCCGCCTCGGCCCGCGCCGATTGCTCGGGCTCGGTTGCGGCCAGCGCCGTGATTGTCCCGATCAGCACCATGGCCGCCATCACCACATAGCCCCACATCCATGCCGATGTGCGCGCAATGCCGGTGCCCTCGAAGCCGGAGACGATGAACAGCGCGCCCGCGGTCGAGACCAGCATGCCGATGCGATAGGCCGCGACATAGGACGCCATGCCGGCGGCCTGCTCGCTCTCGGGCAGGCTCTCGACGCGGAAGGCATCGACCACGATGTCCTGCGTCGAGGACGCCGTTGCGACCAGCAGTGCGCCGAGCGCGACATAGAACGGTGAGCGCGCCGGATCGGTCAGCGCCAGCAGCAGGATCGCGACGATCAGCAGCAGTTGCGAAAACACCAGCCAGCCGCGGCGGCGGCCGAACGCGCGGGTGAACAGCGGCACGTGCAGCGCATCCACCAGCGGCGCCCACAAAAATTTCAGCGTGTAGGGCGTCCCGACCAGTGCGAACAGTCCGATAGTGCCGAGATCGACGCCGGATTCCCGCATCCACACCAGCAGCGTCGACCCCGACAGCGCCAGCGGCAGCCCGGACGAGAAGCCAAGAAACAGCACGATCAGCACCCGCGGCTGCAGGTAAACGGCAAGGCTGTCACGCCAGGACGCGGTTGCGGTGTCGGTGCCAGTGGGGGAGGTCGCGTCGGGTGCGGTCATGGGCAGGTGTTAGCAGATTCTGGGGGAAAAGACTGTGGTTGCGCCAGTGAGGTGGAAAGCCGTTAACAGCTCCTCGGTGTCATCGTCCGCGCAGGCGGACGATCCAGTAATCACCGTCATCTCGGTTCAATCACGACCGCCGCGGCGTACTGGATGCCCCGCCTTCGCGGGGCATGACAGCGTCATGGTAGCCCGGCGATCTCATGATAGAGATCATCCCAATTCGGATTTTGCTCCTCGATCAACCGCACCTTCCAGGCGCGATTCCACTTCTTCAATCGCTTCTCCCGCTTGATCGCGTTCTCGGGGTTATCGAACTGCTCGAAATAGACAAGCCGAGCGACATCGTATTTTTCTGTGAAGCTTTCAATCAGCTTCGATTTGTGTTCCGCTATCCGGCGGATGAGATCATTGGTCACGCCTAAATACAGTGTTCCGCCGATCTTGCTGGCTAGGATGTACACGTAATAGCAGCGTGCGCCCATCTACCGCATCCCCTCGCTGTCATCGTCCGCGAAGGCGGACGATCCAGTACTCACCAGCGTCTCGTTCAGTTACGCCTGCCGCGGCGTACTGGATGCCCCGCCTTCGCGGGGCATGACATCACATCAAATCACTCCCCCGCCTGAAGCTTCCTCGGGAACAGCTCGGCGGCGCCGGTTGCCACCAGATGCGGGGCTTCGGGCGCGTCGGTCTTGCTGAAATCGAGTTCCTCGATTCGCCCGGCGCGCTTCTCGATCTTGTCGGCGGAGATCAGGACCTGGCGGACGTCCTCGTTGGCGTCGGCAAAATGCTTCTGCAATTTCAGCACGCGGTCACGCAGGCGGCCGAGATCGTCGCCGAGCTTGATCACCTCGGTGCGGATCTGGTCGGCGGCGTCGCGCATGCGCGCGTCCTTCATGATCTGCTGCATCACCTGAATCGCGAGCATCAAGAGCGAGGGTGACACCAGCACCACGCGGGCGCGATAGGCCTTCTGGATTACGTCGTCGAAGCCGTCGTGGATCTCGGCGTAAACGGATTCCGATGGCACGAACATCAGCGCCATCTCCTGCGTCTCGCCGGCAACGAGATATTTCTCGGCGATGTCGCTGACATGCTTCATCACGTCGCCGCGCAGCCGCTGCGTGGCGATGCGCCGCTCCTCGTCGGTGCGGGCGTCGTGCAGCGCAGTCATCGCCTCCAGCGGAAATTTCGCGTCGATGCAGAGCGGCCGCTGGTCGGGCAGGAACACGACGCAGTCCGGCCGCTTGCCCGTCGACAGTGTGAACTGGAATTCGTAGGCGCCCTTCGGCAAGCCGTCCTGGACGATCGCCTCCATCCGCGCCTGGCCGAAGGCGCCGCGCGACTGCTTGTTGGCGAGCACGTCGCGCAAGGTCGTGACCTGGGTGGTGAGGTCGGTGAGGTTCTTGTGCGCACTGTCGATGATGCCGAGCCGCTCGTGCAGCGCGCGCAGGCTCTCCATGGTGTTGCGGGTCGAATGTTCCATGGACTGGCCGACGCGGTGGGTCACCGAATCCAGCCGCTCGTTGACCGCGCGCGCCATGTCGGCCTGGCGGCCGGCCAGCGCCTGGGTCATGGCATCGACCCGGCCCGAGGCTTCGCTCTGGGCATGCAGCATCTGGCTGACGCGCTCCTCGAGCTCATCGGCGCGGATGGCGTTGGCCATCGCGAGTTCCGCGCCGCGCCGCGAGGAGCGGGCGATCACGACAGCGATGACCACGAGCAGGATGAGGACGAGCGCGCCGAAGCCGAGCAGCGCGTCGATGGTGCGCACCGGCCAGTCGCCGAGCATGAAGATGATTTCATTCATGGCGGCCTTTTAGCCGATTCGGCGGTATCCGCGAACGAATAGCGAACATTTATGGTTAATAGCCCCCTAATTATTATGGTTAAGGAAGCCCTAAGTTTTATGGTTAGCGGACCGTTAACGGAGTTTCTCGCCGCATTGACCGCATCGGGCGCGCGGCTTAAATCGCGGCCATGGCCCTCAGAGAAATCATCATCCTGCCCGACAGGCAGCTGCGTCTGGTCTCCAAGCCGATCGAGAAGGTCACGCCGGAGATCCGCAAGCTTGCCGACGACATGCTCGAGACCATGTACGACGCGCCCGGCATTGGGCTCGCGGCGATCCAGGTCGCGCAACCGCTGCGGCTCATCACCATGGACCTCGCCAAGCGCGACGAGAACGGCGAGACCAAGCCGGAGCCGCGCGTCTTCATCAATCCCGAAATTCTCGCCTCGTCCAAGGAACTGTCGGTCTACGAGGAAGGCTGCCTGTCGATCCCCGAATATTACGAGGAGGTCGAACGTCCCGCCAAGGTGCGCGTGCGCTTCACTGATCTCGACGGCAAGGTGCACGAGGAGGACGCCGAAGGCATCTACGCCACCTGTATCCAGCACGAGATCGATCATCTCAACGGCGTGCTGTTCGTCGACTATCTATCAAAGCTCAAGCGCGACCGCGTGCTCAAGAAGTTCGAGAAAGCCGCCAAGCGCGGGGAGTGAGTAGTAAGCGACTGGTGCTGCCGCGCGCTCCGCTCTGCTCCCTCCCCCCTTGTGGGGGAGGTCAGGGAGGGGGTAGCCCAGCAAAAGGTGCTCGTCGTTTGCGAGCGCCAGCAACAAGGCACTCGAGCTTAAACCGAGAGAGCGCGTCGTGTGGCACCCCCCTCCCTAGCCCTCCCCCACAAGGGGGGAGGGAACGTATCGAGTTCTTGTCATGTCCCTTCGCCTCATCTTCATGGGCACGCCCGATTTCTCCGTGCCGACGCTGCTCGAGCTGGTCGCGCATGGCCACGAGATCGTGGCGGTCTACACCCGCGCGCCGAAGCCGGGCGGGCGGCGCGGGCTGCAATTGCAGCCGACGCCGGTCGAAGAGGCCGCGCGAAGACTCGGCGTGCCCGTGCTGACGCCGAAGACGTTGAAGACACAGGAAGCCCTCGACGCGTTCCGCGCCCTTGATGCCGATGCCGCGGTTGTCGTCGCCTACGGCATGATCCTGCCGCAGGCCATCCTCGATGCGCCGAAGCTCGGCTGCTACAATCTGCACGCCTCGCTGTTGCCGCGCTGGCGCGGGGCTGCGCCGATCAACCGCGCCATCATGGCCGGCGACGCCGAGAGCGGCGTCATGGTGATGAAGATGGACGTCGGGCTCGATACCGGCGACATCGCCATGGCCGAGCGCATCGCGATCACGGACAGCACGACCGCCATCGACCTGCACGACCGCCTCTCCCGGCTCGGCGCCGATTTGATGGTGCGCGCCATGGCGGCGCTCGACCGCGGCGCCCTTCAGCTCAAAAAGCAGAGCGAGGACGGCGTCACCTATGCCGCCAAGATCGACAAGGCCGAGGCGCGGATCGACTGGACAAAGCCTGCGCGCGACGTGCTGCGCCATATCCACGGCCTGTCGCCGTTTCCCGGCGCCTGGAGCGAGCTCGCAGACGTCAGCGAAAATGCGCGCCTGAAAATCCTGCGCTGCGAGCTGGCGACGGGCTCCGGCGCTCCGGGCGCAGTGCTCGACGATCAGCTCACCATCGCCTGCGGCGAGGGCGCGATCCGCATTCTCGAGCTCCAGCGCGAAGGCAAGGCGCGCATGCAGGCGACCGACTTCCTGCGCGGTGTGCCGCTGAAGGCGGGTGCCAACTTCACCTGACGCTGTCATACGCCGCGAAGGCGGGGTATCCAGGACGCCGAGACTTCTCGGTTGAACGGAAGGGCCGCAGCGTACTGGGCGGATTCGCCCGGTCAAGCCGGGCGATGACGGCAGAATTGGAAACGATGCCCCGCTACAAGCTCACCATCGAATATGACGGCGCACCGTTCTTCGGCTGGCAGGTGCAGGAGACGCTGCCCTCGGTGCAGGGCGCGCTCGAAGCTGCGGTGAAGGCGATGACCGGCGCGGACGCGCGGGTGCATGGCGCCGGCCGCACCGATGCCGGCGTGCATGCGCTCGGCCAGGTCGCGCATGTCGACATCGAGAAGCAGTTTCCGTCAGGCCGGTTTCGCGACGGGCTCAACGCGCATTTGCGCCCCGCTCCGATCGGGGTGCTCGAGGCCGAGATCGTGCCCGACGCCTTCGAGGCGCGCTTCTCGGCGGTCAAGCGCCACTACCGCTATCGCATCGTCAACACCCGCGCCAATCTCGCCCTCGACATCGGCCACGCCTGGCGGGTGCCGCGCCGGCTCGACACTGAGGCGATGCATGCGGCGGCAAAGCGACTGCTTGGCAGGCACGATTTCACCACGTTCCGCGACACCGAGTGCCAGGCCAGGTCGCCGGAGAAGACGCTCGATCAGCTCGACGTGTTGCGCGACGGCCGCGAGGTGACGATCCTCACCTCGGCGCGCTCGTTCCTGCACAGTCAGGTGCGGTCGATGGTCGGCTCGCTAGTCTGGGTCGGCGAAGGCCGCTGGACTGCGGACGATCTCACTGCAGCCCTGCAAGCCCGCAACCGCGCCGCCTGCGGCATCGTCGCCCCGCCGGACGGACTCTATCTGGTGAAGGTGGATTATTAGAGAGACGCGCGCTCTCGCCGCACCCTCAGTGACATGCTCCGCGAAATCGGGGCATCCAGTATGCCGCGGCCTCTCGGTCAATCGTTGCCGTCTCTGGAATACTGGATCGCCCGGTCAATGCCGGGCGATGACAGCGGAGTGGGAGGCGACGACGGAGCGTAAGGCCAGCGTTCTACCCAAAATACCTTGCCAAAATCCCGCGATACACCTGCGTCAACTTCTGCAAATCCGCCACGGGCACGCGCTCGTCGATCTGGTGCATGGTCTGGCCGACCAGGCCGAACTCGATCACCGGGCAATAGCTCGAGATGAAGCGCGCATCCGAGGTGCCGCCTGAGGTCGACAGCTCCGGCTTGCGGCCCGTCACCTCCTCGATCGCGGCGACCGCAAGCTCAGTGAATGGGCCGGGCTTGGTGACGAACACGTTGGAGTTCGACGGCTCCCAGACGATGCGGGCGCGGATGCGGTTGCCGCAGGCTTTTGTCAGTCGCGTCTCGACCAGCTCGCGCAGGCTCGCCTGGGTGTGATTGTCGTTGTAGCGGATGTTGAACTTTGCACGGGCCTGGCCGGGGATGACGTTGTAGGCGCTATTGCCGACGTCGACCGAGGTGAATTCGAGATTGGAGGCCTGGAACGCCGCGCTGCCGTGGTCGAGCGGCTCGTCACTGATTGCCACGATCAGCCGCGAAATATCCGGCACGGGATTGGCGGCGCGGTGCGGGTAGGCGACATGGCCCTGCACGCCGTCGACATAGAGCGTGCCGGATTGCGAGCCGCGGCGGCCGACCTTGATGGTGTCGCCGAGCGTCTCGACATTGGAGGGCTCGCCCAGCACGCAATGGTCGAACTTCTCGCCGCGCTCGGCGGCCCACTTCAACAGCTTGATGGTGCCGTTGATGGAGACGTCTTCCTCGTCGCCGGTGATTAGGAACGAAATCGAGCCCTTTCCGTCGGTGCGCGGCTTGCCGCCGTTGGCCGCGAGATGCTCCAGCACCGCGGCGACCGAGCAGGCGATGCCGCCCTTCATGTCGACCGCGCCGCGGCCGTGCAGCAAACCGTCCTTCACCTCGCCGGAGAACGCGCCGACGCTCCAGGCGCTCTCGTCGCCGGGCGGCACCACGTCGGTATGGCCGGCAAAGGTGATGTGCGGCCCCTCAGTGCCGATCCGCGCATAGAGATTGTCGACGTCGGCAGTGCCGGGCTCCGAGAACGTCACGCGGTGGCAAATGAAGCCGGCTGCAGTGAGGGCTTTTTCGAGCACCCCAAGCGCACCGGCGTCGGCCGGGGTTACCGAGGGGCAGCGGATGAGATCGCGGGCAATGGACAGAGCATCGGTCATGCGCGCCCAATCAATCCCGCAACAATTCGTTGATGCTGGTCTTCGACCGCGTCCGCTCATCGACGCGCTTGACGATGACGGCGCAGGCCGTGCTCGGGCCCATCTGGCCGTTCTTCATCGGCTTGCCGGGCAGCGCGCCGGGCACCACCACCGAATATTCCGGTACTTCGCCGATGAAGATCTCGCCGGTCTCGCGGTCCACGATCTTGGTCGAGGCGCCCAAAAATACGCCCATCGACAGCACCGCGCCCTTGCGCACGATCACGCCTTCGGCGACCTCGGAGCGTGCGCCGATGAAGCAATCGTCCTCGATGATCACGGGCTCTGCCTGCAGCGGCTCGAGCACACCGCCGATGCCGACGCCGCCGGAGATGTGCACGCGCTTGCCGATCTGCGCGCAGGAGCCGACCGTCGACCAGGTGTCGATCATGGTGCTCTCATCGACATAAGCGCCGAGATTGACGAAGGACGGCATCAGCACGACGTTGCGGGCGATGAAGGCCGAGCGGCGCACGATGGCGCCGGGCACCGCGCGAAAGCCGGCGTCGCGAAACCGGTTCTCGCCCCAGCCGTCGAACTTCGAGGGCACCTTGTCCCACCAAGTCGCCTTGCCGGGACCGCCGGGAATGGCGCCCATGTCGTTGAGGCGGAACGACAGCAGCACGGCCTTCTTCAGCCATTGATTGACCTTCCACTTGCCGTCGCCTCCGCGCTCGGCGACGCGCGCCTCGCCCTTGTCCAGACTCTCCAGCGCCTGATCCACGGCCTCGCGCACCTCGCCCTTGGTCGTGGTCGACATGCCGTCGCGCGCTTCGAAGGCGCCGTTGATGGTGGATTCGAGGGCTTGGAGCGACATCGGGATTTCCTCTCGGGAGGGCAGGATTTGTGATGGATTGGAGCGCTTTTTCGGGATTTGGCGGGGTGGAGTCAAGCTTGGTTCGCTGTCATCACCCGCGAAAGCGGGTGATCCAGTACGCCGCGGCGGTCATGATGAATCGAGACAGCAGCCGCGTAGCCCGGATTTCGCGAAGCGCAATCCGGGAAAGTCTCTCCGGCGGCGCGATCCGGATTTCGCTTGCGCTCCATCCGGGCTACGGCCTCAACGCGACAGCTCGCCCAAAAACCCCGTCAGGTCATCCGTGACATGGTCGACATAGGCGGCATCGCGGCCCTCCAGTTCCCAGTCCTCGCGCACGACCTCCTTGGTGCCATCGGGCACCACCAGCACCGTGGTCATGCCGAGCTCGTGCGGGACGGTGAGGTTGCGGGCGAGGTCCTCGAACATCGCGGCGCAGGTCGGGTCGACCGCATGCTGCCTGAGAAATTTCCGGTAGGTTTGCGGCGCCGGCTTCGGCTCGAACTCCGCCGCGATGATATCGAACACGCCGTCGAAATGCGTCGCGAGACCGAGCCGTGCCAGCACCGCATCGACATGGCTGGCCGAGCCGTTGGTCAGGATCAGCTTGCGTCCCGGCAGCTTTGCGATGGCTGCACCGAGCGCGGGGTTCGGCTCCAGCGGCGAATGATCGACCTTGTGCACATAGGCGAGGTAATCGTCGGCGCGCACGCCGTGCAGGGTCATCATGCCGCGCATGGTGGTGCCGAAGCGCAGATAATAATCCTTCTGGATCTTTCGCGCTTCCTCGGGCGTCACGTTGAGCCAGTTGCAAACGAACTCTCCGATCCGCGCATCGACCTGCTGCCACAGATTGACGTGATGCGGATAGAGCGTGTTGTCGAGGTCGAACACCCAGGTGTCGATGTGGGTGAAGGCGCGGGGTGGGTTCATTGCGATTCTCTACCTGTTGAGCGGCGCTGCCGCCCCGCTCTCAAATTGTCGTCCTGGCGAAAGCCAGGACCCATACTCCGCGGCCCATCAGCGGGGCACTGTGGTTGTCGTTCTTCGCCAAACACAATGCCGGGGTAATGGATCCTGGCTTTCGCCAGGACGACGGCGGAGAATGTGGCGCCACGATCACGGCATCGCAAAGCGCAGCGTCTTGCCGCCGCTGCTCATGTCGACCGCACCAAAGCCGGTCGCCACAAATCCGCGCGCGGGGCAGTCGGTCTGCTCGTTGGTCTCGAACTTGGTCTCGCGGGTGCAGAGCTGCCTGTCGCCGCCCCAGTTCAGCGGCCGGTCCTTCAGCTTGACGGCGCGGTTGTCGGCGTCGATGGCTTCCGCGAAGCTGAAGATCTGCCTGGGCTGGCCGGTGACGTCGGGATGCAGGCACGTCCTGGGGTCGATGCGATACCAGCCGCGGCTCGTCACCGACTTGCCGTCGTCGGTGGCGACCGCCGCCATCACCTTGTGTGGCGTGTCGTTGCACCAGGTCAGGCCGGTCGGCGACGGCGTCTGCACCGCCTCGACCATGGTCTTGAACAAGTTCGGCGAGGACGCGGTGTCGGACGGCAGCCCGCGGCTCTTCAGGAAGGCGGCAAGGGCTGCCTGCGTCTTCGGCCCGTCGACGCCGTCGATCGGCGCCGCGTCATAGCCGGCGATCAGCAGCAGCCGCTGGATGCCGGCGAGCCGTGCCTGCTCGTCGTCATATTCGGAATCCTCGGCAAGATAGGCGGTAAAGTTGCCGTCGTCGCCCCGGCTTGGCGTGATCTGGGTGAAAGCGGCCTGAGTCTGGCCGCTGCGGCACTGGCGCGCCGCGGCGATGACGAAATTGTCCTGCGCCACGCACAGCATGTCGCTGCCGTTCTGCGGGATCGGGGAAGCACCGTAGACGCCGAGCGCACGGGCGTTGAGCAGGATGCGGTCGGCCGAAAGCGTGCCCTGCACCACCACGCGGCAGGTGGCGGGATCGATCCTGAACCAGCCGCGCGTCGCGGTCGCCGCCTTGTCGTCGATGCCGATCGCGGCCTCCACGACATAGGACATGCGGTTGCAGATTTTCAGGTCGGCAAGGGCAGGGGCGGAGGAGAACACGAACGACACGACTGCTGCCGGCAGCGTCATCAGGAAACGGGTGAAAGCCGAGCGGCGGCGTCGCCGCCCCCTCGGCTCCTCTCTCCCTTGGTCGTGCTCGCCCGTCACTTGTGGATCAGCGTTCCCGTGCCCTGATTGGTGAAGAGCTCGAGCAGCACGGCGTGCTGCATCTTGCCATCGATGATGACGACGCCCTGCACGCCCTGTTCGAGCGCGTAGATGCAGGTCTCGACCTTCGGGATCATGCCGCCGGAAATGGTGCCGTCGGCGATTAGCTTTCGCGCGTCCTTGACTGACAGTTGCGGGATCAGCTTCTTCGACTTGTCGAGCACGCCCGGCACGTCGGTGAGCAGCAAGAGCCGCTTGGCCTTGAGCGCGCCGGCCACAGCGCCGGCAAAGGTGTCGGCGTTAACGTTGAAGGTCTGTCCGGTCTTCGACGTCGCGAGCGGCGCCAGCACCGGGATCAGCTCGTAGCCGATCAGCTGGTTGAGCAAAGTGAGATCGACCTTCTCGGGTTCGCCGACGAAGCCGAGATCGACCACTTTCTCGATATGCGAGTCCGGATCGACCATGGTGCGCGTCGCCTTGGTCGCGGTGACCATGTTGCCGTCCTTGCCGCAGAGGCCGACCGCCTTGCCGCCGGCCTCGTTGATGTAGCCGACCAGCGACTTGTTGATGGAGCCGGCGAGCACCATCTCGACGATCTCGATGGTGGCGGCATCGGTAATGCGCAGGCCGGCCGCGAATTCCGAAACGATGCCGAGGCGCTTGAGCATGGTCGCAATCTGCGGCCCGCCGCCGTGCACCACCACCGGGTTGATCGCGGTCTGCTCGAGCAGCACGATGTCGCGGGCAAAGTTCTTCGCGGTCTCCTCGTCGCCCATGGCATGGCCGCCATATTTGATGACGATGGTTTCTTCGTCATACTGCTGCATATGCGGCAGCGCTTCGGACAGGATGCGGGCCTGGTCGAGCGGGGAGATGTCGGTCATGAGGCGGATCTCGCTGGCGGGACTGTCGGGCCGCGTTCTATCCGATTGCCGGGCGAGGCGCAAAGTGATGTTCTTCCCCTCTCCCCTTGTGGGAGAGGGTGGATCGCCGCAATAGCGGCGAGACGGGTGAGGGGTCTCTTATCCGCAGAGGCAGACCCCTCATCCGGCGCTTCGCGCCACCTTCTCCCACAAGGGGAGAAGGGAAGGATTTCACTTCCGCCGCACCACCGCGGCCACGCTCACCACCAGCCAGCTCAAAATCATCGTGGTCCCGCCGGTCGGCGCCGCGTACGGAAACAGCCCATGTCCCGCATATTGCCGCAAGGTGAGGTCGCCCGCGAACAGCGCGGCGCCGATCGCGAAGCCGAAGGCGGCGACGAGACCAATTCCGCCATGCAGAAGGCCGCGTTCGATCAGCGCGACCGTCGCAAGTATGGCAGTTGCATGAAACAGCAGCATCGCGCTCGCGGAGGCAAGCCGGCTCGCATCGCCGCCATGTGCGGACGCGGCTGCCAGCGCGACGCCGGCGGCGCCCATCAATCCGGCGAGGGCGATCAGCAGGCGGAACGCAGCCGTCAAGTGCTGCGCTCTTCCAGCAGCCGCGCCATCGCGGCGCGCAGCTCGGCCATTCCGGCTCCCGAGCGCGACGAGGTCGTCAGCACATCCGGAAACGCGGCGGCATGCTTGGCGAGCGCAGCGCCGGTCTCGGCGATGCGCGATTGCAGCTCGGAGGCCTTCACCTGGTCGGCCTTGGTCAGCACGATCTGGTAGCTGACGGCGGAGCGGTCGAGCGTCCCCAGGATTTCATGATCGACGTCCTTCAGCCCGTGCCGCGCGTCGATCAGCACGTAGACCCGCGCGAGGCTGGCGCGCCCCTGCAGGAATTTGTGGATCAGGTCGGTCCAGGATGCGACCTGGGACTTGGGCGCCTTGGCATAGCCATAGCCGGGCATGTCGACGAGCCGCAGGTCGGCCTTGCCCGGGACCTCGAAGAAGATCAGCTCCTGGGTGCGGCCCGGCGTGTGCGAGGTGCGCGCGAGCGCGTTGCGGCCGGTGAGCGCGTTGATCAGGCTCGACTTGCCGACATTGGAGCGCCCGGCAAAGGCAATCTCCAGCCCCGCCATCGGCGGCAGCGTTTCGATCGAGGGCGAGGCCCAGATGAACTGCCAGTCGCGGGCGAACAGCTTTCGCCCGGTTTCGATCAGGTTGTCGTCTGACTTCTCAGTCATGCGAAGGGTCTATCCTCTCGTCATGGCCGGGCAAAAGCGCGAAGCGCGTCTTTCCCGTTCAAAATGTCCCGGCCATCCACGCCTGTCCGCTTGGCGCCCTCCTAAACGTGGATGCCCGGGACAAGCCCGGGCATGACGATGTGGAGGCATTTTTTGCCTGGCAGTGTCGGACGGCTACGTCGCCTTCTTCGCGAACGTCGCCTTGAGATTGTCGAACAGCTCCACCTTCACGCCGTTGCGGCGCATGATGAAGCTCTGCTGGAGCACCGAGAGCGTGTTGTTCCAGGCCCAGTAGATCACGAGACCCGCCGGGAAGCCCGCCAGCATGAAGGTGAAGATCAGCGGCATCCAGTTGAAGATGAGCTGCTGGGTCGGATCCGGCGGCGTCGGGTTCAGCTTCATCTGGAACCACATCGTGATGCCCATGATGATCGGCCAGATGCCGAGTGCGAGGTAATGGCCGAACAGCGGGATCGTGGTCGGATCGAACGGGATCAGCCCGAACAGGGTGAACAGGTTGGTCGGATCGGGCGCGGAGAGGTCCTTGATCCAGCCGAAGAACGGCGCGTGCCGCATCTCGATGGTGACGAACAGCACCTTGTAGAGCGAGAAGAACACCGGGATCTGGATCACCACGGGAAGACAGCCGGCGACCGGATTGATCTTCTCCTTGCGGTAGATCTCCATCATCTCCTGCTGCTGCTTCACCTTGTCGTCGGGATAGCGCTCCTTCAACGCCTGAAGCTGCGGCTGGACCGACTTCATCTTCGCCATCGAGGCGTAGGACTTGTTCGCCAGCGGGAAGAACAAAAGCTTCACGATCACGGTCACGAGCAGGATCGAGACGCCGAAATTGCCGAAGAAGCGATAGAAGAAGTCGAGGCCGAGGAACATCGGCTTGGTGATGAAGTAGAACCAGCCCCAGTCGATCAGCAGATCGAAATGGTTGAGGCCGAGCTCTTTGTTGTAGCCGCCGAGGCCTGCGAGCGGGAACACGCCGACGACGCCGGCTTCCTTGGCGCCGGCGAACAATCGCGCGTTCGCGGTCGCGGTGCCGCCGATCGCGACGGTGACGGGATCGAGCAGATAGTCGGTCTGGTAGGTGTGGACGTTGCCGACCGGGTTCGACGAGAAGCGCGCCTGCAACGGAGCGCTGGTATCCGGCAGCAGCGCCGAGGCCCAGTACTTGTCGGTGATGCCGAGCCAGCCATTGGTGGCCTTGAAGTTCACCTGCCTGGCTTCGTCGATCTTCTTGTAGGCGTATTCCTGCAAGCCATCGAGATAGCCGATCAGGCCTTCATGCAGGATGTAGTAGCCCGAGACCTGCGGGGTGCCGTGGCGCGAGATCAGCGCGAACGGATAGAGCGTGACCGGCGCGTTGCCGACATTGGTCACCTCGTCCTTGACGGTGAAGAGATAGTGATCGTCGACCGAGATGGTGCGGCGGAAGGTGAGGCCCTCGCCATTGTCCCACTTCAGCACCGCCGGCGTCGAGGGCGTCAGGCTGCCGCTGCCGTCCTGCTGCCAGAGCGTCTGGGAGTCCGGCAGCTTCGCGGTCACGCCCGTCGCCCGCACCCAGCCGAACTCGGCATAATAGGGCTCCGCCGTGCCCGAGGGCGAATACAGGATGATCGGCGGCGAGCTCGGATCGACGGTTTCGCGGTACTGCACCAGCGCAAGGTCGTCGATGCGGCCGCCCTTCAGCGAGACGCTGCCGGAAAGCCGCGGCGTGTCGATCTTCACGCGCGGGCTGGCCGAAATGGCGCTGTCGCGGCTGACGACCGGCTGGGCCTGCTGGTTCGCGGCCGGCGTTGACGGTTGGGCTGTGCCGCCGGCCTGGGGCGTGGCGCCCGGCGTCGCGGAGGCCGTCGGCTGCGGCGTGGTCTTCTGAAGCTCGGCCTGGGTCTGCTGCTGGGCGCGCTGCTTCTCCATCGCCGGCACGTTGTAGAAATACTGCCAGGCAATCAGGACCAGACCCGACAGGATGACGGCGAGGATGGTATTGCGGTTGTCGGTCATCATTCTCTCGTCATCAATCCGGTTTGCGGCTTGTCGCGGGGCCCGGCCGCTGGCCGCGCCCCTTGGCCGTATGCCGCCGCGGGCCGTGTAAACGCTATGCGCAGATCGTCGAGCATGGCGGCGAAGTCGCGCGTGAGCGCGTCCCTTCGGCCGACCAGCACATAATCATGATGGGGTTGCATCGATACCGGATCGAGCCGCTTCACCAGTTCGCGAAGCCGGCGCCGGATGCGATTGCGTTGGGGGGCGTTGCCGTTCTTTTTGGTAACGGTGAAGCCGATCCGGATCGGGCCGCTGTCGTCGCGGCCACGGCTTTGCAGGACGAACGCGGGGCTATTCACCCGCGCGCCATTGGCAACGGCGAGGAAATCCACCCGCTGCCTCAGCCGATCCATGATGAAATCCCAAAAGGGTCAGGCTCAGGCGCTCAAGCGCTTGCGGCCGCGGGCGCGGCGGGCGGCGAGAACCTTGCGACCGCCGGTCGTGGCGAGGCGGGCACGGAAGCCGTGACGGCGCTTGCGCACCAATTTGCTGGGTTGATAAGTCCGCTTCACGGGTTTCTCTCCGCTGACCGGGCAATTTGCCTGTAGAATTGATGATAAAGTCCGGAAGATGCGGCCCAAAATGGGCCCTTTTCCGGCCCTAAGAGAGCCGCTCCCAGCATCACGCCGGGTCATCGCGGACAATTTGCGCGGCTTATAAGCGACCGTCCCCTTCTCGTCAACGCTGCAGGACCGCGCGGGCCGAGGGAATACGACGCGAATGCGACGTGAATGTCACTTGAATACCACTGTTTCGTCGGGGTTTTACCCCTTGAGGTAGCGACTCGCCGTATCCACGCTTACATCGTACTTGGCGAGATTAGCGATCCGTAATTTGACCGGCCCCCCGGGCGGGTCGCATGCTTCGTCAGCCAAGGCCAGCAGGGGCGAACTTCGTGGTAGCGACAGACCTCCAGCGGACCCAGGATCTGGATCGCGTTTCGGATCAGCGAGACCAGGCGGACCAGCCGGTGACGCGGCTGCGCGGCCCGCGCGGGCTCGGCCTGTCCGGCAAGCTGCTGCTGCTGACCATCCCCCTGGTGATGATCGCGGCCGTCCTGCTCTACGTGCCTGCGATCGCCAACTTCTGGGTCAACCGGCTGAACGACCGCGTGGCGGCGGCCAACACGGCGGCGCTGGTGCTCGATGCCGCCCCGCTCGGCATGGTTCCCGATTCGCTGTCGCGGCAGATCCTGAAAAGCATCAATGCCCGCGCGGTCGCGATCAAGATGGGCCAGCAGCGCCGGCTGCTTGCCAGCGACAATTTGCCGTCCGCGATCGGGCACGACATCGACCTGCGCGACATGACGGCGTGGGAAGCGATCACCGGCTCGTTCCGGATGATGCTGGAGACCGGCAACCGGGCGATCCGCATCGTCGGCCCCGGCGTCGGCAACGCCCAGTTCATCGAAATCGTCACCGACGAGCTGCCGCTGCGGCAGGCCATGTATCGCTTCTCCCGCAACGTCGTGGTGGTCGCGTTGATCATCGCGGCTCTGACCGCGGGCCTCGTCTATCTTGCGCTGCATTATCTGTTCGTGCGGCCGATGCGGCGGCTGACCGCGAGCCTGATCGGCTTCCATGAAAACCCCGAAAGCTCGGCGCGAATCATCGTGCCGAGCCAGCGCAGCGACGAGATCGGGGTCGCCGAGCGCGAATTGTCCGACATGCAGCGCGATTTGATGTCGATGCTGAATCAGAAGAGCCGGCTCGCAGCGCTCGGCCTTGCCGTGTCCAAGATCAACCATGATCTGCGCAACCTGCTGGCCTCGGCGCAGCTGTTGTCGGATCAGCTTGCCAGCGTGCCCGATCCGCGGGTGCAGCGGTTTGCACCGAAGTTGGTGCGCTCGCTCGAGCGCGCCATCGCCTTCTGCCAGTCGACGCTGTCCTACGGCCGCGCCCAGGAAGCCGCGCCCGACCGCCGCATCATGCTGATCGAGCCCGTCGTCATGGAGGTGCGCGAGACCGCGGGCCTCGCCAACGAGGCTTCGATCGCCTGGGTTGCCGCAATCGAGCGCGGGCTCACGATCGATGCCGATCCGGACCAGCTGTTCCGGGTGCTGCTCAACCTCGTTCGCAACGCCGCCCAGGCGCTGGAAAGCCATTCGTCCGGCGGCGGCGACGGCGGCGTGCGGCAGATCCGGATCACGGGCAAGCGCGAAGGCGCCGTTGCCATTCTGGAGGTCTCCGACACCGGCCCCGGCGTGCCCCAGAAGACCCGGGAGCACCTGTTCGAGGCGTTCCAGACCTCCGGCCGCCCTGGCGGCAGCGGCCTTGGTCTCGCCATCGCCGCCGAGCTCGTCCGCGCCCATGGCGGCGACATCCATCTGGTCGAAGGCACCCTCGGCGCCACCTTCCGGATCGTCATCCCCGACCGCCCGGTGGAGCTGCTCTCGGTCCGCAACGAGCGGGCGCGGGCGTAGTCGGCCGGGGGGCCTACTTGCGGGGGCGCCAAGCTCACATCGTCAAGCTCACATCGTAAGGTCTTGGCGCGGTAAGGTCTTGGCGCGTGGCCCCGCCTCGCACCCCCATCATTCCCGGGCGTAACGAAGTTGCGAGCTATGATGCGCAATTGCGCATCTGAGAATCCATAACCAGCGCTGGGGTTATGGATTCCGGGTCTGGCCCTTCGGGCCATCCCGGAATGACGTCGAATATGATCTTTTGGCCCCAAAATACCGCCCAGGCAGACCTTGCCAACGCCGGCAAGAGCGGTTAGTCAGAGCGCTCTTTCGCACCCCTCCGGCGCTGTCTGGAGGCTGCGTGCGGGCTAGCGCCCGCATCGCCGTTCGCGAAGCACGCGCCCGTAGCTCAGCTGGATAGAGCATCAGACTACGAATCTGAGGGTCGGACGTTCGAATCGTTCCGGGCGCGCCATCAACGCTTTGCAAATACAGCGTTTTTCCCCGCCGAACTGTCTCTCTGCTTCCATGCAACTCGCTCTTGGAAGCAATATGGAAGCGCACTGACCTAAAATCCGCATTCGGCGTGCTTCCGCAAGAGCCCAGTGCGTCCCGATAGGCTGAGTAGCTCGTAGGAAACGGCCCGACCGCCGGGCCGTCGGCTGGGTACCCCCGCTGCCGCTGGCACCAGAACCAACCCGCACCATACCAGCCGAACGTCTCCAGCGATCGATCTGCGTAGAAGACTTCGATCGTGGCGCCGGTCACCGGGTGGGTGTCAAAGAACGCCTCACGGGCGCGTTGGAGATGGGACACAGCGCCGCTCAGGCAGCGACGTCCGCCGGCTCGGCCAGGGCCAAGCCGCGCAGGTAGTCAGCCGCCTTGCTGGCTTGGCTGCAGGCAGTGAAGAAGGCGCGTTTGTCCGCCCTCACCAGATCGATCCAGGTGGCAAGATAACCGGCGTGCCGGAGATCACCATCGAAGCCAAACTCCGCGCACAGGAACGCAGCGCCGAGCTCTGCAATGAGTTCTTCGGCCGCGTAGCTGCGCGAGCCAAAGCGGTTCTTTAGGTCGCGGTCGAGCCTGCTCTTGTGTCCCGTCCAGTGGGTCTTATGCCGATATCGGCATAAGACCCACTCGATGACAAAAAACGTCGACGCGATCCGCCGCCTGTTCAGCGCACTGAACAGCGGTGTCGGCAACCTGCCATCGATGCCAGGCATTTTTCCCGACTACCTCGCGCCGATCGTGCGCAACGGTGCCGAGCGACGTGAGATCGTCATGGCGCGCTGGGGCATGCCGAGCTCGCAGCGGGCCCTGATGGACGCAACGAAGAAGCGCGCGGAGAAATTGCAGGCCAAGGACAAGACCGTCGATTTCAAGGAATTGCTCCGGATGGAGCCGGACGGCGGCACGACGAACATCAGGAATGTCAGCAGCGCTCACTGGAAGCGATGGCTCGAACCGGAGCATCGCTGCCTGGTGCCGTTCACGTCGTTTTCCGAGTACGACACGATCGACGGCAAGAAAGTGCCGGTCTGGTTCGCTCTGGACGAGACGCGGCCTCTCGTCGCCTTTGCCGGGCTGTGGACCAATTGGACTAGTGTGCGCAAGGCGAAGGAAGGCGAGATCACCACCGACGTCTTCGGATTCCTCACCTGCGAGCCGAACGCGGAGGTCAAGCCCGTCCACCCCAAGGCGATGCCGGTGATCCTGGCGACGGCGGAAGAATACGAGGTCTGGCTCCGCGCTCCTTGGGACGAGGCGAAGTCGTTGCAGCGGCCGCTACCGGACGGTTCGTTGCGGATCGTCGCCACGGGCGAGAAGGAAGACCCGGCGCTGGCCGCCTGAGCGAGGCAACTTGGCGGCAAGCTGCTGCCAAATTGGAGTTCGCGGCTGTGCACAGGGCGGCGGAACACGTGGACAAGCGGCGGCTCCAGCGATTTCGAATCCCTGCTCTGTGCTAAGCGCCGGGAACGACGCGGGCGGCACAAGGATTCGTCCCGGCTGGAGCCATCTCGATGCTGATGACGAAACAGAGAGGACCGGCGATCCGGACGCTGCGCGGCTGGGCGATCTCCGTGCTGCAGGAAGCCGGCGCCATCCGCGAATGCGACGCGCACGGTTGGATGCTGGATCGCGCCGATCCGCACGCGCGCGAGCGCGCCTTCGAGATCGCTCGCCAAGATCCGCCGTCCGGGGCATCATCGGAAGTGGGCCTCGCTGAGCTTCACGATGTGCTGGACTCGATTGGCGATGCCTGCCCGGAGTGCCCGCCCGAGGACCTAGTCTAACGCTGCGACGAATGGACGGCGAACCTCTATAATCTACGGATGGTCCGGTCCGATTCAGAGCAAGGCGTCTCGAACGCGCCCCACCGCAAGATCATCCATATCGACATGGATGCGTTCTATGCGTCGGTGGAACAGCGCGACAATCCGGACCTGCGCGGAAAGCCGGTCGCGGTGGGCGGCTCGGCAGAGCGCGGGGTCGTGGCGGCCGCGAGCTACGAAGCCCGCAAATTTGGGGTTCGCTCTGCGATGCCCTCGGTGACCGCGAAGCGGCAGTGTCCCGACCTGATCTTCGTCAAGCCGCGGTTCGACGTCTACAAGGCGATCAGCCGGCAAATCCGCGAGATCTTCGCCGAGCACACACCGATAATTGAACCTCTGTCGCTCGACGAGGCCTATCTCGACGTGACCGAAAATCTCCAAGGCATCCCGCTCGCCAGGGACATCGCGTTGCGCATCCGCGAGAAGATCAAGGCGGAGACCGGCCTCAACGCCTCGGCCGGCATCTCCTACAACAAATTTCTAGCGAAGCTCGCTTCCGATCACCGCAAGCCCAATGGTCAGTTCGTCATCTCGCCTGAGATGGGGCCAGCGTTCGTCGAGACGCTTCCTGTAGGCAAATTCCACGGGATAGGCCCCGCGACGAGCGCGAAGATGAACGCCTTGGGCATATTCACCGGTCTCGACATGCGCAACCAGACGCTGCAGTTCATGAACGCGAACTTCGGCAAGTCGGGCGCCTACTATTATTGGATTTCGCGCGGCGTCGACGAACGGCCTGTTCGAGCCAACCGCACCCGGAAATCCGTCGGCGCGGAGAATACGTTCTCGACCGACCTTACCGAAGCCGAGGCCATGATCGCCGAGATTGAACCGCTGATTGACAAGGTCTGGCGACATTGCGAATCGGCCGGCACGCGTGCCCGAACGCTGACGCTCAAAGTGAAGTTTGCCGACTTCGAGATCGTCACGCGCAGCCGGTCCGTCTCTTCGGCTGTTGCCAACCGCGACGGCCTCGCCGAAGTCGCCATCGGTCTGCTGCAGGACAACATGCCTTTTCCGAAGCCGGTTCGGCTTTTGGGGGTGTCACTGTCTTCCTTGCAGGTCGGAAATGGTGCGGAGCCGCAGCTGGATTTCGGGCTTTGATCCGGAATAGATTCACGGCAGTCGCCAAACCCGCTCGCAGGTGTGCGAGGGGCAGTAAGAATCGAATGCTCGAAGCTGATTTGATTTTGGCGGCGATGGAGGATCGAGATTGCCCACCCCGCAGCGTCCGGATTGCGGGCTCCTTGAACATCAACATTGAGATCGCTCCTGCCGGACGAATCCTGATGGCCAGCCTAACGTTCCGGCAGCTAACAAAGAGCAGGGATTCGAAATTGCCGGGCGCGCCGGTTGTCCACGTGTTCCGCTGCTGTGTGCACAGGCCTTCTTTTGGTTGCCTCTCGATCTCCTCCAGCCTAGCCGCGTCGTTGGCCCGGCGAGTTCTTCCAAGTTCGAATTGGAGGGGCAAAGCGAACAGTTGGAAGATGAAGGGCGATGCTCTCGGAAAACGTTAGTTGTTTCCAATTCACAGGGCGGGTGTCAGATCTTTATTCCATACTGCCGCGCGTTTACGTGGCGGTGGTGCGCTAAGCGCATCTGAAACTTTCGTTGCTCCGCGGGTCGTCATCATCGCGAATGTTGAGGCGCTGTCAGGTCAGGACCACTCATCGCTCATCCTCCTGCCGTCCGAAGGATGTTTCCCCGAGCAAGGCGCAGAGGGATCTGTAGAGGCAGTCTGGGTGGGTGATAGGCGGATTGCGGGGAGGCTGGCCGAGTGGGTCGATAGGTGGGTAGGTGGATGGTTGGGTAGATCGGTGGATGGAGGGGGCGGACAGACAGAGGGAGGAAAACTGCGTCAAACCGATATAGCGAGAGGATCGTCAGATCGCTGCACCAAATTTAGGTGCATCATGGCGCGGTGGTAGGAGCCAAATCAACACTGGTATACACGGTCTCCTCGGCCCGAACCAGGATCGTTCTTGTTCGTTGTTGGATACGGGTCAATCTCATGGATGGGCCAGCCATGATCAGGTTAGCCAAAACTTCTCTATTCGCACTGGTCGGGGCAATAGCCGCGGGGCTTGCCTTGGCCGCCTGGGCGGGGCAACGGCAGGCAAACTCATCTAATAATGATCGGCTGGAGCAGAATTTCCTCGCCGAGCACGAAGTCGGGCGGCACTCCCAGGTTACTCCGTCTGACCTGCCGCCGCCAAAGACCGGGCCGGTCGTCACCAATCGCCCATTGACCGTCCCCTTCAATGGTCAAAGCCTACAGGTGCCACCAGGGTTCACCGTGACGGCTTTCGCCGCAGGTCTCATCAATCCGCGACGTTTGCTCGTGCTGCCCAACGGCGACGTCCTGGTTGCCGAGCAGAGCGCAGGCTATCTTACTCTGCTGCGCAGTGAAGGCGACGGACCCGCGAAGTGGATCGATCGACATGTGGAGGATCTCAACAAACCGTACGGCCTAGCTTGGCAGGACGGCAATGTTCTCGTCGCTGATCAAGACGGCATCTGGCGCGTACCGCACGTTCTCGGTGCACTCCGCGCCGGTCGATCGGTGCAGCAGCGCGCAGACGAAGTGCCGCCAGAAGCACGCAAGCCTGTACGCGGCGCGTACGGCGCCGAGCTGATTACCAAGAAGGGCGTGTTCGGCATCGCGCAGGGTCATCAGAACCGCCATCTCGCGATCGATCCAAAGACCGGTGCGTTTTTTGTGGGGGTAGGCTCTTCGGGAAATCTCGGGGTTGAGCCCGAGCCGAAAGCCACCATCCAGCGCTTCGACAAGGACGGAACTCAAACCACGTTCGCGTCTGGAACTCGCAATCCGACAGCACTCGCTTTCCATCCCGATACCGGCGACCTCTACGCTGTCGTGCAAGAGCGAGACGGTCTCGGCGATCGCCTCCCTCCCGATTATATGATCCACGTGCAGCAAGGCGGATTCTATGGCTGGCCCTACGCTTATATCGGCAAGCATCCGCAGCCGGGCTTCGCCAAACTCGCGCCCGATAAGGTGGACGCGACGATCACGCCCGACCTGCTGTTCGAACCTCACTCTTCGGTGCTCGATCTCGTCTTCTACACCGGCGATCAATTCCCGCCTGAATATAAGGGCAGCGCATTCGTCGCCCTCAAGGGTTCGTGGAATCGCTCGGAGCCGACCGGCTACAAAGTGGTGCGCGTGCCGTTCCGAAATGGTCGGCCCGAGGGTCACTACGAGAACTTCGCGACAGGATTCTGGGCGTCTGGCAAACAACGAGCTGAGGTCTGGGGACGTCCCGCGGCTCTCGCTGTAGCGAAGGATGGCTCACTACTCGTGGCCGACGATACCGGCGGAACGATCTGGCGGATTTGCTACGCCGGCCGGGGCGACACGACCGGATCGACCAGAACCAAAGGCGACTCGCGTTAGCTCGCATTTCTCACAGTGTTGAAGCGCACCGGGGCGCGAATCAGCGAAAGTTGTTGTGCCGCAACGACTTTTCTCTGATCCAGGGAGCGCCCCGATGCC